>CAYLJT010000670.1:0-5026 GCA_964383995.1 uncultured Polyangiaceae bacterium | reverse complement strand
GGTCAGGCGATCTGTATCAAGTCGTCGTCACGATTTGTGACGGGTCTTGGTTACGATCACCCAGTGGAAAATGGGTTTGCCTGGCATCACACGCTAGGAACGCCCTACCTTCCCGGATCGGGCCTCAAGGGGACAGCCCGCAGCTGGGCTGAGCTCGATGGAAAAAAGGGGGAAGACATAGCACGGATTTTTGGCCCAAAAGAAAAGGGCTCATCTCCGTGCGCTGGGACGGTGGTCTTTGTTGAAGCGATCCCCCGGCAAACAGTCGACGTTGTGATGGACGTGATGACTCCTCATTACAGTCCATATTATCAAAGCGAAGACGCAAGTGTACCACCGGGGGACTACTACGACCCGAACCCAATCCCCTTCCTCGTGGTCGAAAAGAATACGGCGCTTGTTGCGGGTGTGATGCCGAGAACTTCAGCCGATCGGAACGACGTCCTGGTGGCAGCGGAATGGGCCATGGAGGCTCTTCGCGAAGTCGGCGCTGGCGCGAAGACCGCTGTGGGGTACGGGCGATTTGTGCGCGACGATGCCGGCGAGGCGGAATGGAAGAAGGTCGAGAACGAAGCCCGAAGTCAGAGGGCCACGCCGGAAGAGAAGGCGATTGAGACAATTCGGAAGATGTCAGAAGGGGTCTTGTACGGTCGCGTAGTCGCGGCACTAGACAAGGGCGAACTGACAAGTCCCAGGGAGAGAATGATATTTTTCCAAGCCGTAGAGCAGTCGCGGTTTTTCGCCTCTTGGCGCCAAGGAAGCGCGGTAAATCCGAGGGAGTGTCCAGTGGGCTCGAAAAAGCTCAAAGGCCTCGTTCAGCGGATTCTCAGCGAAGCTCAAGGCCACCACACGACTTCAGGCGCATAGGCAACAATCGTCCGCTGTCGACCGACATCTTGACGTGTGCCGATACTGAGCGACGCCTTGTTCCAAAGCCAAGGAGGACCTCCCCCACCATGCACCTCCCCCAGACTACCCTAAAAGCCACCTACCGCGCCCCCACCCATCTACCCCTTCCTTGCCACACGGGCTCCCTCTTCCGCGGCCTGCTCGGTCGCGCGCTGCACGATACGCCCGACCTGTACAACACGCTCTTCGACCCACAGGTCCCGAGCCCGCCTCCCATCGCGTTTCTCCGGGGTCAAACCCGCGCGCCTAGCCGCATCATTCCGTCGTTTCCTCGCGGGGGTGACCGGAGTCCGGGGGAGGTGTTCGCCATCCGTCTTGCCATTGTCGGAGACATCCTTCCCTCCGATGTTCGGCGCGTGGAGGCCGCTCTTCAGGACATCGCTCGTCTTCCCATCGGGGTCGATGGCGGGCGCATCCAGTGCGTGGGCGTCGAGCGCGATACGTCCACCTCCGTTCTTCGCATCGACCCCGCTGTGGACAACGCGGACCAGCGACTCTTGCGCATTCGCTTTATCACCCCGGCTTGGCTCGATCAGGGGCCGTCTAAAAACCTTGCCGTGGACATGACCTTTGGCTGGTTCTTTCGCGCACTGCATCGGCGGCTGTCCACGTTGGCGGCTCTTTATGGCACCTTCTCCGCCTCGGACGAAGAGGCCTTCCAGACGGTGGCTCCTTTGGCGCAAGATGTCCGAGTCATTGGGCGCACGCTTCGGGCCCTGCGCTGGGAGCGCGTGTCTCTTGAGCGCAACGAGCGGCTGCCCCAGCGGGGGCTTGTAGGGTCTTTGGTTTGTGAAGGGCCGCTTGGCCCATTGATGCCCTATCTGCGCGCGGGGGAGCTTTTGCACGTCGGCAAGGAGACTTCGTTTGGGCTCGGTCGCTTTGCGCTGGAGGGGGCCGAGGTGGGGCGGGAGGTGGACGCCGGGTTGGGTGGGCCGGCGCGACGAAGGTGTGTTGACCAGGAACGGCCACGCGCGGCCTGGGCGACCGCTGTGCGCCCTTCCGAGTAGCCAACACCCATAGCCCACTCGTTTTGCTCAAAAGCTCCCCTGGGTCGGGGACGAGCCCCCCTGCGCCCGCTTGTCGTTCCTCGACGGCTCGGCCCGCTTCGCGCCGAGCTGGTCCCGGGTCGGGCGCGCCGAACCCGCCTTCGCCTTGGCTTCAGCGCTGCGGTCGCCCAGGGGTCCGAAAAAAAATCTTGCGCAAAGATAACCCTGCGGTTATGTATAACCCCACGGTTATGAATAAGCGTGGTGACCATGGCGCCTGCTGAGCAGCTGGATTCGACATTTGCGGCCCTGGCCGACCCGACACGGCGGGCCATTTTGGCGCGGTTGGCGCAGGGTGAGGCCACGGTGATGGAGCTTGCCGGGCCCTTCACCATGAGTCAGCCGGCGATCTCAAAGCATTTGAAGGTGCTGGAGCGGGCGGGGCTTGTCAGTCGTGGGCGCGGGGCGCAGCGGCGACCGGTGAAGCTCGAGGCCAAGCCGATGGCCGAGGCAGCCGCGTGGCTGGAGGCCTATCGAAAATTCTGGGAGACCCGCTACGGCGCGCTCGACGCGCTGTTGGGGGAGCTGCAAGCAGCGAAGAAAAGTCCGAAGAAGAGCAAGCACTGACGTCCTGGGGCGGCCGGCCGCTTGTTTGGCGCGGGTCGCTGCCAGCCACGAGAACGAGCACGAGGAGACAGACATGCCTGGTAAACTGAATGTGACCACCCCGAGCGACCGCGAGATTCTCTTGGTTCGCGAGTTCGATGCGCCGCGCCCGCTCGTGTGGGACTGCCACACAAAGCCCGAGCTGGTACGAAAGTGGCTGTTGGGCCCGCCGGGCTGGACGATGCCTGTCTGCGAAATCGACCTGCGCGTCGGCGGCAAATACCGCTATGTGTGGGCGAAAGACAGCGTAACGATGGGGATGGGCGGCGTCTTCCGCGAGGTGGTCGAGCCCGAGAAGATCGCGACAACAGAGCTCTTCGATCAAGACTGGACGGGCGGCGAAACCCTGGTGACGCAGATCTTTCAGGAGGAGAAGGGCCGCACCACGCTCACGATGACGATCCTGTACGCCTCGAAAGAAGGCCGCGACGGCGCGCTCGCGACACCGATGTTGGAGGGCATGGAGAGCGGGTATTCCCGGCTCGACGAGCTTGTCGGTACACTGGCAGGTTCGTAGGGGGCAGCTTCAGCTCCGCTCCAAGTCGACGGGTAAGCCGGTCGGCCTGGTTTGTGCTGGAGACCCTGGAAACGGCCATCGGTTCTTCTGGTATTCGATGGCATGGTTTAGGGTCGGCGGCACCGATGGCACACATGTCGACGTGCGAAAGCCGCCCGCTGAGCGGATCGTGCACATGAGAGCTCGACGCCTGTACCGTAGGTTGCGTGGGTCAGGGCGCCGTCCAGGTCGCCCACGAGCAGCCGTTGCGCATCCTTGGAGTTGCTGGGCGGACCCGAGATCGCAAGCGGCCTATCCCCTGGGGTCAGCAAGGCTCAACGCGCGATGTCGTCACGGCGTCTTCCGGGGCGGCTTTCGATCGTCTGTAAGGGCCTCGACTTCCTCCGGCGTTAGCGGCGCGCGCGGCAACTCGAACATGACGGTTAGGTCGTACGGCTTTCCACTGAGCGTTCCGGCGACGTGAATGTGGTCTACCTCGGCCATCCCGTCCCGATAGCAGCGAAGCAAAACAGACTCCAAGTATCCCAGGAGGTTCGCCGGCAGGTCGAACCGAACCTGGTCCCGTTCGGTTCTCGTGACCGTGCCTGTGGGTTCCGGGACTCCCGAGGTCCGGAGTCCCAAAACGATCTGGGGCCCTCGTTTGGGGCGTAGCACGACAGCGTCAGTGAGCTCGCGCCGAAGAAGTACGACCTCCAACGCAAGCTCCCGGACGTCTTCCTGGGCGAGCTCTACCACGGCTTCCTCGTCGCCAAGAAGTACAACGCCGTTTTTCAAGTCAAACATGCGTGACATGATTACACATCGCGACGCTCGTTTCCGGTGGTTTCTTCGTACGTTACCTGCTGTCCTCGCCCTAAGTAGCCGGGTCTATCCAACTCGGCGATCCCGGTCGATACCAATCCTGACCCCGAAGCCACGCCTCGTAGCTCGCAAAGATGCGACGCATGCCGTCGGGCGCCGACCGAGCGTCGTCCAACTCATCAATTAGCTGAAAGAGGCGATCGATGGCCTCCTTTTCTCCTCCCGGCACAAGACTAAGGGTTGACGCCGGGTCTTTGACGCCTGGGAAAATTGCGTATAGCGCGAGGCTTGCCCACGTGAGGTTACTGCCAAAGCCCACACGTGGCACCAGCCATTCGCGAAAGCCAACAAGAACACCTCCATCGCAGGCTGTGTCGAAGCCAAGGATAAAGCAGCAGACGCTGGCGTAGGTCGGATCAGGAATATACATCCCGGTCCGTGCGCGAACTTCTTGAAAGACCTTACGAAAGTTGCCCATGGCTAAAATCCAAAGTTGATGTGGTCCGGAAACTCCCAGAGGGACTTGTAGTCTGCGATAGCGACGCCTTCGCCGCCGGTAAACGCGTCATATACACGACCTTCCTTCACAACGACCTCATGGTAGCTCCAGCCCCAGCTTTTTTTCCACGATAGGCTCCTGGTAGCCCGTGGAACTACGCCCTCAGCAGCGCAGGGTCGGCTCCTGAGCTGACGCTTGTCCCAGCACGTCGGAGCGGCATGCCATCGCGACGGGACGAAACGATCGAACCACCGCGCGACGCCCATCACGCCGGACCAAAGGACGAGAATACAAGCCGCAAGGCCCTTTCGGGCGTTGGCCGCCTGCCTCGGAATTCCAGACCCCAGTGCGGGCCGATATCCTTGAGCGTACTTACACGCTCGTCGATGGAAGATGTCTCAATGCCCTCTTAACAGGCCACGCCAGTGCGGGTGCTCCGCCTGCAAGTGTAACCTGGAGCAGTTCATTGAGGTGTCTCAATGCCCTCTTAACGGGCCATGCCGGTGCGGGCGCCCATCATTCAGCTGATCTCTGAGGGTGTAACGGGGTCTCAATGCTCTCTTAACGGGCCATGCCAGTGCGAGCGGCCTGTACGATACCTGCGCGAACAGCACCACCTGCCGTGTCTCAGTGCCCTCTTAACGGGCC
>CAYLJT010000669.1:0-5047 GCA_964383995.1 uncultured Polyangiaceae bacterium | reverse complement strand
TCGGACAGCCGAGCCCGTCCATCGTTCGCGGTTCAATAAAGGCCTTCGGGCGGCCTGCCATCGGCCAGAAACTTCGTCGCGACGTGGGCCACGCGGGCATAGCGCCTTTCTTTGCGGCGCGGCACCGCGTACGCCAACAGGGCGTCGAGGTAGACACTGCCACCTTCCGGGTCGAGGGCGTCGAGCCTCCTCAGGGCCTCACCCATCTTGACACCGTGAGCCGCGAAGATCGGTCGCACAGCCATCTCGAAGGCCAGGAAGGGACCCAGGTCGGCGTAGGCCTTTTGACGGTCTTCGGGGCGCATTTCAAAGGCTATGGTGCGCGCGGCGTCGGCGTCGCGGGCGGTCGCCGCCTCGCTGAGGGTCGGGTAGGTAGAGCGGGGCGCGAGAGCCCTTGGCTCCCTGCGATCGGCCCGTTTCAGCTTGCCGACGAAGCCCGCCGCGGCCACGGCCATTTGGGCTGAAACGCGGGGCTCGCTGCGCTGGGCAAGGGTCCAACAGGCCTCCGCGAAGGTGACCGCGTGGGTCACGTCGAGGATGGAGACCTCGGCGTCGGCACGACCTTCCCAAGCGTCGTCGAAGCGACGCACACGCTCGGCGGCCGCGTGGGCCGTGGCCAACAAGAGCGCTTGGGGCGAGCAGCCTTCGGCGAGCAGGCGTGTGGTGCTCGCGACGGCCTCCTTCTCGCTCTCCAGAACGTGCCCCTCGTAGAGTCCGCGATCGAAGGATTTTGCCGTTGAATCAGGCGTATTTTCGTCGAGGACCGCGAGCGCCGTGCGGGTCGTCGTGAAGGGTGGAAGGGCAGTCTCGTTGGTCGCCCAACCCAGGTTGACGGCCACCGCAGCCACGATCTCTTCGGCCGCGTGGGGCAGTTTTTGGCAGAGCTCGAGGGCCTTGGTGACGAAGATGGAGCCGTGCCCGTAGTCGTAGATGCCACTCGTCGCGAAGGGCGCGAGGCCTTCGAGGAGGGCGCGCTCGGCGCCCACGCGGCGGCACAGATGGCGCGCGCGGAGCTCGGCCATTTCGCGGCGTTCGTGGGCCAAGTCGGCGCGCACGAGGCTGGCGTCGTCGGCCCGATCGAGGGCCATACGCGGCCTCGGGCGCGGGTCGCGACCGCGGGAGGGCTCGGCCACGCAGGTGGCCGCGAGCGCGAAGGCCTCGGCCGCTGGGAGCACGCCGCGCTCCACCCAGGCCAGCACGTCCGCAAGCATGGCAAGGCCGTGATCAAAGCCATATTCCGCGCGCGCCGCACCGTCTTCTGCGAGCACCTCGAAGGCGCTCGCCAGGGACCCGAGGGCTCCTGATTGCGGGCGGTGGACGCCTAAGCGCAGGCCCTCGCGCAGGGCCCGTGAAGCGTCATCGTCGCGAAGCGCGGCGCGAAGGCCCTGATCGAAGCGTTCGGCCTCGGCTTCATGGTCAATCGACACGTCGAGGTGGATCCGTCCGCCTTCCACGCGTGTTGGGTAGCGCCGCACGGGCTCCCCTCCAAACAGGCATGCTCCACTGCCCAGCTCGAACTTCCAATTGTGCCACTCGCAGGTCAACACGCCGCCCACCACGCGCCCCTGCGACAAGGGATAGCCCTGATGGGGACAGCGATCGTCCAGGGCATCTACCCGGTCGCCCCGGCGCACGCACACAAAGCGCTGATCGCCCGACTTTCGCAGGGAGGGTTGCCCCTCGGGTAGATCGTTCAGGGGTCCGAGATCGAGCCATGCGTCTTCCGTGACAGCCATGCGGGGACCCTACTGCAAAATGCGAGCGCGGTGTGGCTGGGGAGCGAAGAAGCTCGCTCGTTTGCTAGCCAATTTCTAATAGAATAGCGGGGGTGGAGGCCGAGGCGGCGGCTTCCCCGCGGAGCTCGAACGCTCCCGCTCTGGAGCACCTGGCCGGGGCCTTTTTTCACCTTTTTTTTCGCCAACGCGATAGGACGCGGGCCCGCGATGTCCACCTTGCCCGAGCCCGCCGCGCCCGCCGAGCGCAAATCGCTGGTGCGGCGCGTTCTCCCCTTCGCGCTCGCGATATTGCTCATCTCGATCGTCGTCGCGCGCCTCGACCTGAACGCCTTCGTGCGCGAGCTCGGCCGCCTCGACTACCCCCTCTACCTGGCCTTTACCTTCGTGTTCGTGCTGGCGCTGCTCTCGGCCGACACCTTTGCCACGGTGTACATCTACCGCAAGACGATCGCCCCCATTCGTTACCGCGATTTCTTCGTGATCCGCGGCGCGTCTTACCTCCCGTCCATCGTCAACCACCACCTGGGTCAGGCGTTCTTGACCTACTTCATGGCGCGCCTCTCGGGCGTCTCGCTGTTGCGCACGGCGGGCGCCACACTGCTCTCCTATGCCTCGTGGGCGGGCTGCGTGCTCGGCATGGCCTCCCTGGCCATCGTGCTGACGGGGGAGCCCCCTACCTGGCTGCTGCTGCCCATTGGCGCGGGGCTCTTGTACCTGCTCGTGATCTTCTTGCGTCCGCGCAGGCTGGCTGAAACACGGCTTCTTGGCCCGCTGTTCGACGCAGGCGTGGGCGGGCATGTGATGGCGCTCTTGGCCCGGCTTCCCCACCTTGCCGTGCTGTTTCTGGGCACCTGGGTGCCCTTCTTGTTCTTTCGCGTCGACATCCCGTTTCCCTCCGCCGTGGCCTACATACCCATCTTGATGGTGGCTGTGACACTGCCCATCACGCCCCAAGGCCTTGGCACGCGCGATCTGTTGGCTGCGCAGTTTTTCGAGAAATTTGCGCCAGGCGCCAGCCAAGAAGAGCGGCTTGCCTCTTTGGCCGCCTCCACCACGAGCTGGGTCGTCGCCACGGTGCTGGTCGAGGCCTTGATTGGCCTCTTGCTCATGCGCCTCGCGGTGCCGAAGCTCGAAGCGCGGGCTAAAACAGCGGGCGCGTCGACGAGCCCCAGCGTGCCAGATACGCCTTGAGCTGCAATTTTTTCTCGGCCGACGCGGTGGTCATCGAGCGGACGGTGCCGTAGATCGCGCGCTCCGGCCAGGGCCTGTCGTGCTTGCCAAAGCACCACAGGATGCCTGTGTAGGTGTTCGGATCGCGCCCGTCGAGCGCGTATTTGTCGTTCAGGTAGACCAGATCCGACAGGGCCTCTTCCGACGTCTTTTTCCAGAGCAGAACGCATTTGCCCCACAACATGCGGATGTAGTTGTGCATGACGCCCGTCTCTACGAGCTCGCGCTGGCCCGCGTTCCAGAGGGCGTCGCCGGTCTTCGCGGCTTCCAGGGTAGCGCGGTCGTACAGGTGGCTGCGTGGGTCGGCCTCGTGTTTTCGCAGCGTCTCGCGGGCCCAAATGGGGAGGGCGTCGAGCGTCGCGTGCCTCGGGTTATGCCAGGCGAAGTTGTACGAGAGCGTGCGACGCACGACGAGCTGCTCGATGAAGGCGTCTTTGGCCTCTTGCGGCGCGCGGGCCGCCCTTACCGCGGCGAGCACCGTGCGCGCGCCTACCATGCCAAAATGCAGGTAAGGTGAGAGGTTGCTCGTGGCGGCGACGTCAGGGTGGTTGTGCTCGGGGTAGCGGGACAGGCGTTCTTCGACCAGGCGCGTGAGGCGCCGCGCGGCCTCCGCGCTGCCCCCGGGGGTGGCGGACGCCGGCTTGACCGTGTGATCGATGGGCAGCTTCGCCAGCACCGCGTCGAGGGAGGCCTTTTCGACGTCGAAGCGATCGAAGGGCAAATCCAGGGGTTTTTGTGTGCGGACTCGGGGGACGACGATGGGCGTCTGCCATGCTGCGAGCAGGTTGTGCACCTTGGGGCGGATGGTGCGTGCGGCGTACTCTTCCTTCGGGAAGAGGGCCAGGGGCACGATGCCTGTGTCCTCGAAGGCTACGACCGGAGCGGGGCTGTTCTTGGCGAGCGCAGCAATGTGCTTAGGGATGACGAAGGACGGAAAATCGTCCGTGACAATCAACGCCGCGCGCGCGGCGAGGGCGCGCAAGACGGGGCGCGCCTCGTCCGCGGATCGAGGCAGAAAGAACGCGTAGTCGGCGCCCAAGGCCCGGTAGCGCGGGGCCTCCACTTTGGCACCTTCGAGCACGAAGCGATGAATTCGATCGGAGGCAAAGGGGTAGTCGACGCGCAGCGCCTCGTAGACCAAGAGGGGCAGTTTGCGACGATTGGCCTCGTTCACCGCATAGTGCAGGGCCGCGTTGTCGGCGGCGCGCCGCGTGGTCTGCGTCCAATAGACGACCACGTCGCCCGCATGCCCCGGGCGGCCGGGCGCGACGAGCCGGACCCTGGGATCGCTGTCGGTCATGCGAAGAGCGTTTGCCCTGGGCCCTACGTGCCGCACTCGGCCGCGCAGTGCGCCTTGGAGCAGTCGCCCACCGCGGTAGCGTCGGTCACGGCGAAGGGGTTTTGGAAGGCGCAGCCGTTTTGGCATTGGCTGTCACCCTGCGGACAGGCAGCTACGCACTGCAAGAGCTCGGCGCAGTCTGTCTGAGACACGCAGGTGTTCATCTCGTTCTCGCATTGGGCGTACAGGCACTCTTCGCACGGCGAAATATCGGTGCCGGTGCCGGGACAGCTCCCCGCGCAGGTGGTCGCCGCGCAGTCGCCCACGAGGTAGGCGTCGGCGATGCCGTTCGCGTTGTTGGCGGCGCAGTCGGTGCTGCAATTGGGGTTGTTGGGGCCACAGGCCTGGAGGCATTCGAGCAGGGTGCCGCAGGTGGGGTTATTGTAACAGCCGCAGTAACGATCCGAGCACTGCCATGCAAGGCAGTCGGTGCAGGCGTCGCCCAGGCTCGGACAGGGGGGTGCGCCGCCGGTGCCGGAGGTGCTGGTGGCCCCGCCTTGCGCGGACGTCGATGATCCGCCACCGGCTCCACCGGTCCCCGCGGACGTGCTCGTGGCGCTGGTTGCGTCCGAAGTCGAGGTGTCGTCGTTGCCACTGCTCGACGAGTCGTCGGGCTCATCCACGCCGCAGGCGCCGATAACCGCCGTCGCCACCAACAACACGCCTGCTCCAAAAAAGGCTGCTCGCGACATGGTAGATCCCTTCAGCACATGCACGTGCAGGTGTCGCCGATGCAGATACC
>CAYLJT010000668.1:0-5051 GCA_964383995.1 uncultured Polyangiaceae bacterium | reverse complement strand
GCCCGGACAAGCTCGAGGTCCGCGCGACGTACGGGCTCCTTCGCTCGCACGACGGCGGCAAGACCTGGGGCTGGGTTTGTGAGACCGGCGCGCTCTATCTCAACTACGAGCCCGCGGTCGCCATCACCGAAAACGACAACGTGCTGTTGAGCTACCTCGATGGCGTGGGCGTGGCGCCCGCCGAGATGTGCGATTGGCAAAAGCCCGCGGGGGATTTCACGGGCGTGTTCGTCGCGGACGTCTCGATCGATCCATCGACGCCCTCTACGGCCTACGCCGTGAGCGCGCAGAGCGGCGTGAACATCACGCGCGTGTACCGCTCCACCGACAACGGCCAAACCTGGGCGCAAGCGGGCGTTGATTTGCCCACCAACTTTTTGGCGAAGACGCTCGACATCCCCGCTGGCGCCGCCGACACCATCTACGTCTCGGGCCAAGACACCAGCACCGGCGTGATCGTCGGGCGCTTCGCGCGCTCCACGAACGGCGGTGATACGTGGGAGCTGTTCGATATTCCGCAGAGCGGCGTGGGCACGACGCCCTACATCGCGGCCATCGATCCCAACGACCCCGCGAAGATCTACGTGCGCCTCGACGGCGCGCCTGGCCGCTTGATGGTGAGCAGCGACGCCGGCGAGCAATGGAACGAAGTGTTCACCGGGACGGGCTTTTTGAAGGGTTTTGCGCTCTCGCCCGACGGTCAGACGGTGGTCGTCGGCGGCGAGCTCGACGGCGTGAACCGCGCGGACACCAGCACGTTCAGCTTCGAAAAGGCGTCGGATGTCGGTGTCCGCTGCATGCGTTGGACCCCCGAAGGTCTTTACGTCTGCGCCGACGAAACCACCGACGGCTTTACGATCGGCGTCTCGCAAGACAAGGGCTCGAGCTTCGACGTGCTCCTGCATTTGCCGTGTTTGCCCGGCCCGATCGACTGCGGCGGCGGCACGACCGTGGGCCAGACCTGCCCCGCCGAGTGGCCCGCTCTCGCCACGCAAATCGGCGCTCCCGGCCCGAATTGCGGTGCGGGCGGCGGCGGACAAGGCGGCGGCGGACAGGGCGGTGAAGGCGGCAGCTCGTCCTCCAGCGACGCCTCGTCGGCGAGCACGGGCACCGGCGGCGGCGACGACGGCAGCGCCGAAGATTGTAGCTGCACGGTGCCGGGCCAAAACACCGCGGCAGCGGGCGGCTTCGTGGCCCTAACGGGCCTTCTGCTCGCGGCCCTGCGCCGGCGCACGCGTCGCCTTCCGTGACGCGGGCTTGACCTTCGATCGCGGGCGAGGAGCCTCTTCGCCCGGGTCTTTTCCGAAGTTCTTTTCCCCCGGCAAAGCGATCACAGGCTTCTGCGGGTGGCGGCGAAAGACCAGCAGCGTTCGGCCGAGCACCTGCACCACCTCCGCCTGAAGCTCGGCCGCGATGCGCTCCGCGACCTCGGGCGCTTCGTCGGGGCACTCGGTTCCGAGCCGTACCTTGACAAGCTCGTGGTCGCTGACGGCGCGGTCGAGGGCCGCCAAAACCCCTTCGGTCGCCCCCAATTTTCCGAACTGCACGATGGGATCGAGGTGGTGACCGAGGGCCCGCAGGTGGCGCCGTTGTTTGCCGTTGAGCTGCACAGGGTGCCTCCTAATGCAGCGGGGGCGTCGTGGCACCCTTCTTCGCGGGCCGGCTCCCCGAGGGGTCGCCAGGGCCCGTGATGGCCGCCGAAGCGGGGCTTTGCTACGGCTGGGCGGTGCGATCCATCGTCCGCACCACGTGCACCCGCGATTGCCCCGACGCTTGTCAGCTCCTCGCGACCGTCGAGGACGGCCGCGTCACACGCCTGCGCGGCGATCCAAATCACCCGGTTACCCAAGGGTTTTTGTGCCATCGCACGAACCACTTCTTGGAGGACCGGCAATACAGCGGCGAGCGTCTGCTGCGCCCCCTCGTGCGTGAGGGCGGGCGTTTGGTCGAGACGACATGGGAGAAGGCCCTCGACCGCGTGGCCGGCGCGTTGCAAAACGCCCTGCGCGAGCACGGACCGCTGAGCATTTTTCACTACCAAAGCGGCGGCTCCTTGGGCCTGCTCAAGCTCCTGAATCGCCGCTTCTTCGAGCTCTTGGGCCCGGTAACGCACAAGCGCGGCGACATCTGCTCCGGGGCCGGCGACGCCGCGCAGCTCGCCGATATGGGCCGCGAAGACGCCCACGATCTGGACGATCTCAAGAACAGCAAAGCCATCGTGCTGTGGGGCAAGAACGTCGCCGAGACCGGCGTGCACCTCATCCCCCATTTGCTGGCCGCGAAGAAGCGCGGCGTGCCGATTCTCTACATCGATCCCGTGCGTCGGGAGGGCACGGCGCGCATCGCCGATCGCACCATCGGCGTCGCTCCGGGGGGCGACGGCTTCCTCGCGTTGGCGGTGTTGCGCAGGCTGTTCGAGCGCAAGCTTACCGACCCGCGGGCCCCTTCGTATTGCGACAACTGGCAGGGGTTCAGCGCGTTGGTGCAGCGCCACCCTGTCTCGGACCTCGCGGAGCGGGCCGGCGTCAGCGTCGCCGAAGTCGACGAAATCGCCACGATTTATGGGGAAAACAAGCCCGCTGCGCTGTTCGTCGGTTGGGGCCTCGCGCGCCGCGCGCACGGCGCCAAGGCGGTACGCTTGCTCGACGCGCTCGCCGCCGTCACGGGCAACCTGGGTGTGGCGGGAGGCGGCGCGTCTTACTACTTTCAGAGGCGCGGAGGCTTCGACACGGCGTCGCTGCGCACGGGCACCATCGGTCGCACGCTGCTCGAACCTCTGCTCGGCGAAGAGCTGTTGCGCGCTGACCCGAAGGTGCGCGTCATGGTGATCGACAACGGCAACCCGGTGAGCCAGTTGCCCGACTCGAACCGCGTCGCCGAAGGCATCCGCAGCGTCGACGAGGTCGTGGTCCTCGACGCGTTTCTCACCGACACGGCCGAGCTCGCGAGCGTGGTCCTGCCGACGACGACGATGTTGGAAGAACACGATGTGGTGGGCGCCTACGGCCATTCGTGGGTGCAGCTCGCGACGCCCGTCGTGGCCCCGCCCGAGGGTGTGATGAGCGATCTCGCGATTTACCAAGCCCTCGCCGATCGCCTGAAAATCAAGGGCTTGGAGGGCGATCCCCGGGTCTGGATCGACGGCCTGCTGGCGCCCATGGCGGCGAAGGGCGTGACCCGCGAGGCGCTGTCGAAGGGCGCGCTGCGCAAGCCCGAGGCGCCCCACGTGCTGTTCGAAGGACAGCGCTTCGACACGCCGACCGGGCGCTTTCAGCTCATCGATGAGCACCCCGCGGCGCCCGAGCCGCTCGACGCCGGCTTTCCGCTGCACTTGCTCTCGTGCTCGTCGTTTCGCACCCAGTCGTCGCAGCAATCGCGCGCGGCGCAGCTCGAGCCGGCGCTGGTCTCGGCGCACCCCGACGCCGCGCCGTTTGCCCGCGATGGCGACGTCGTGCGCCTGGTGTCGCCCGTCGCCGAGGCCCGCGTACGCCTGCGTTTCGACGCCACCCTGCGCCCCGACCTGGTCGTGTTTCCGAAGGGCCGCTGGGCCAAGTTCGAGGGACCCAACACCTTGGTGCGCGCGCGCGTCACCGACCTGGGAGAAGGCGCCGCCTACGACGATCAGGGCGTGCGCATCGAGCCTTTGACCCCATGAAACGCCCGCGAAGCGACGCCCTCGGCGCGGCTTTCTTCGTGCTCTTCGCGTCCGCGTGCTTCGCCACGAGCGGCCCCGTCGCGCGCCTCGCGAGGCCCGCGGAGCCGCTGTTCGTCGCCTTCGCGCGGGTCGGCATCGCCTCGCTGCTGCTGACGCTCGTGGGTCCCGTGGCGCTTTGGCGCACGCTCCGTTCATTGGAGTTCAAACAATTCTTGCTGGTGGTGGCGGCGGGCATCATCCTCGGCGCGCATTTCGCGCTGTTTCTCGTGGGCCTCGACGAAACGAGCGTGGCCGCGGCCGTCTCCCTCGTGTCCCTCGAACCGCTCAGCGTGGTGTTCGCGGCGTGGGCCATCTTCGGCGTGCGTCCCACCTCGCGCGAGGCCATCGGCGTTTGCGTCGCGACCGTCGGCGCCGTCGTCGTGGGCTCCGCAGCGGGGCAAGGCGAGCACCGTTTGCAGGGGGATCTGTACGTGCTCGCCAGCGTCGCGCTGTACGGTCTGTACGTCGCGGCGGCGCGTGGGGTTGGCCCGCGCGTGCACCCCCGCTCCTACGCTGCGCTCGTGTACGGCATCGCTGCGCTCGCGGTGGCCGTCGCCGTGGCCCTGCTCCCGAGCGCCTCCTTCCCCGCGCCCGAAAGCCTCCCGCCCCGCTCGTGGCTGTGCATTGTGACCCTCGCCGTCGTCCCCACGCTCCTCGGCCACACGTCCGTGCAAATGGCGGCGCGCCGTTTGTCTCCGTCGATCGTCGCCCTCGCCTCCCCCGGCGAGACCGTGGGCGCCATTGCTCTTGGAGCCTTCGCGCTGGCGGCCCCGCCCTCGTCCGTCGAGCTGGTGGGAGCCATCGTGATCGTCGCGGGCTCGGCGCTCACCCTCTTCGGTCGCAAGGCGCCGTGACCATCCGGCGCGCTGAGGCTATCCTCCCGCGGCCCATGCCGAGCGAGACCGAAGTCCTTCCTCCAAAACAGCCCACCCAAGCCTCCGAGGCCGAGACCGACGCCCCCGTCGTGCGCGTTCGTCGCATCCACCGCCGGGATCTGAACCGCGTGTGGGAGTTCTTGAAGCACGTGTTTCGCGACGTGAATCGCGAGACCGTCGAGTACCAACGTCCCCGCTCCAAGAAGCGCTTTCTGGAGGTCTACGAAGAGGAAGGCATCGAGCAGCTTCTGTTCGTGGTCGATGGCGAGGACGGCGACAAAATCGTCGGCTACGCCGAGTGCGCCTTGGAGATCACGGGCGGCGACAACTGGATGAACGTCCGTTACTTCTCGAAGCGCGACATGCGCCCGCTGTTCGTGGAGGAGCTCGCGGTGCACCCCGACATGCAAGGGCAAGGCATCGGCGCCTTCATGATGGAGCAGCTCGAGCACCTGGCGCGGGTCCGGGCCTGCACTCACCTC
>CAYLJT010000667.1:0-5051 GCA_964383995.1 uncultured Polyangiaceae bacterium | reverse complement strand
CCCCATGTCCAGACGCTGCCGTCCGCCTTCGACGCGATCATGAACGCGTTTCCCCCGGCGAGGGTCACGGCCGCGCAGCTCGCGGGGCTCCTCGTGCATCCGGCCACCAGAGTACACATGCCCCCGACACCGCAGGTGGGGAGACCGAGCGTGCCTCCGACGTACAGGCCACTCGACGACACAGGCACGTTTCGATTGATCTGCGTGCCGTCCCCCAGCCTGCCTCCCTGGTTCTCTCCAAAGGCCCAGATGGCACCGTCGGCTTTGAGCACGACCGCGTGCCAGTTGCCCGCGGCCACGGCCACGACGCTCGACAGCCCAACCGGCTGCACCGGGTTGAGCGTAGTATTGTTCGTACCGTCGCCGAGCTGACCGTAGTCGTTGGCGCCCCAGGCAAAGACGGTTCCGTCCGACTTCAACGCAAGCGCCGAGCCCCCCACCGTGATCGCCGTGATCCCGCTGAGCGCCGCGACTTGCACCGGCATGGTCTGGAAGGAGGACTCATCGGGCTCCGAGCCCCAGGTCCAGACAGTGCCGTCCGACTTCAAGGCCAGGTTGCCCTCGAAGCTCCCGTCCACCATGGTGACGCCCGTGAGATTGAGCACCTGCACCGGTGTGCTGGAGTCCACGACCGTGCCATTGCCGAGCTGTCCGAGGTAGTTGGCTCCCCAGGCCCACACGGTGCCGTCGCCCTTCAAGGCCAGTGTGTGGTAGCCCCCCGCCGCCACCGCGGTTACGCCCGACAAGCCGTTGACCTGCTTCGGTGAGAGCGCGTTCGAAAGTGTGCCGTCGCCGATCTGACCGTACGAATTATCGCCCCACGTCCAGACGGTACCGTCCGACTTCAGAGCGACCGCGTGCTGGTCGCCTACAGCGACCGCCGTGACCCCGCTCAAGGCGAGCTGCACGGGCGTGGTCGCGTTGTTCGTCGTGCCATTGCCGAGCCCGGTTCCACCGTATCCCCACACCCACACGGTCCCGTCCGAGGTGAGCGCCACGGTCGTCTCTCCGCCGGCGGCGACGGCCGTTACGCTGCTGAGCCCGCCCACCAGCGCCGGGGTCGTCGCGTCCACCGTGGTGCCGTTGCCGAGCTGTCCAGCGTAGTTCCCACCCCACGTCCGAACGGTCCCGTCGGACATCAGCGCCACCGAGTGCACCCTCCCCGCGGCGACCATGACGCCCACGCAGCGGGCCGGGTTGCCGTTGCAGTCGCCCACGCTGCCAGCGCCCACGGTCAGCGCGGACGAGCCAGCCGTCACCGGATCCGGGTCTCCCGCGGGCGGGCCCCCTGTCGAGCAGGCAGCCAGGACAAGCATGGACCAGCACCAAACCCACAGCTGCGTCGCGCGCGTAAACATGCCTGAGCTCCTCTTGCGGCCCGCTTGCTCCGGGCTCCCGAACGCTGACCAAGCCAGGCTAACGCGGGCCCCCTTGGCCCGGTTTTGCCGTGGGCGCCAAAAAGATTGACCGACCGCGCCACCGTGCAGGTCCCAACGAGCCCCGTTGACGTCTCGACAGCACCGCCCGGGTCAGCCGCCGTCAGGCTCGCTCACGTAAAACACCACCTTCTCGACCCCCACGATCATCTGCAGGGCAAACTGGGCCGCGCTGAAGCTCGTGCTGCCCGTCGCGTGCGCCAACTTTCCCGCCAAAGTAGAGACATCCACCACGCTCGCATCCGGGCTTCCCGCGCGCATCGGGATGGGCTCGAGCTTTTGGCCTTGGAGGGTCTCTCCCGTCCCTGGGTCGCGCAGCTCTTTTTCCGGGTTGCCTTCGGCATCGACCTCAAAGCCAAAATGCAGTGTCTCCGGCTTCTGATGAATTTCGAGCTTGGCGATGTCACCTTGGAACAAACACAGGAGCACACTGGGGGACAGCCGTTCCACACGTAGCAATGGCAAGGTGGTGCCCGCTGGGCCGATGACAGCCGACGTCGAGGGGTGTGGGTAGGCGTCGACCTGAAGGTTCGGCCAACCCGAGACGACCTCCGAACGTAGCAGAAATCCACTGACCACGTCTGAGACACCCATGGTCCACGCGGCGAGCGCTGGCGGCACGTCGCCGCCGTTGGCTCCCGCGGGGCGAATCTGACCCAGGGAGAGCGCGCCCGCTACGAGGCAATTGACCCAGGCTGTGTCGAGCTTGAAGAAACGTATGGACTCCACCGGCAACATGGCATCGTCGGGCACCAGGTAGGCAAACGGAACGCCGCCCAACAGGCAGGTTTCGTTGAGCCAGTTGGCTATTGTCTCGGACAACGGCGGCTCTTGCTGCTGCACGCGCGGGGGCGGTAGCTCGGGGTGAGTGGTTTGGCTGAGCGCGGCGAGGTAACGGCCGTAGGCGCACTTGTAGCGGTAGAGCTCGACGGAGAATGAACGGCTCGCTAGACCTAGCAGCCGGCCGAGCTCCCAGGCCGCGGCGTAAGAAGCGTCGAACATGCCCGACGGTTCGTCGTAGAGCAAAAGGGCGTCTGCGCAACGGGCTGGTAGCAGAGTGGCCAGCTCGGAGGCTGCCTTGGAGGTGTCTCCGGGGCGGAGAGGTCCATGGTACCAGGAGTAGGTCAAGGTCTCTTTGGGCTGCCCTTGGTCCGACGAAAATAGGTTGGGACGGATGGAGTGGGGGAGGGGCACGAAGCCGGCCCGGCGCCGCTCGTCGATCGCTGACTCCAGGGCCGCGAGCGACGTTTTGGGCAGCACGAGCAGATCGCCGTGGAGCTGTTGCAGCAGATGCCGGAAGTCGGGCCCGGCGGGCGGGCACGAGAACGACCAGCTCTTCAGGCTAATGAGCCGCACCGTGGTGGAGCCGTCGCTGCCCTTGGCCGTCCCCTTGGCAAGGTCGAAGCTTGTGCCGTTGTAACGCGCCTCCAGGGAGACCAGGTGCACGGTCGTTTGTCCTCCCACCTTCGGTAGGCGATTGGCCACCACCGCCGCGCGCTCCGACAGCACCTTGCCCGAGCCGTCGATACCCCGGCGCACGTGGCTGAGATAGGCTAGCTCTTCGACCGTCGGCAGGATGCTTGTGAACAAGGCTTCTGGCACGTCTATCACGAGGGTGGTGTCGTTGGCCTCGTCGCCTGTCTCGGGCATCAAGAAGGCCTCTTGGGGGGCGTTAGGGCCTTTGATTAGCGTTGAGCTTGGCACGACCTGGGTGGCTGGCGCTTCATCGCCGTCGAACACCAACAGCGCGAGCCAAGGGACTTGCTCCTTTTCTTGGGCGGGCGCTCCCGTCTGCCGTTCCCAGGGCAAGGTGCTGCGCGACAAAAGCACGTGGGGCAGCACCAGCGAATGGTCACCTAGGCTGGCGGGCGGCGGAAAGACCGTGACAACATCGGAGGGCGTCAGGGCAAAGCGGGGACCACGTACGGACAGGTAGCGGTCGGTGGCTTGGAAGGACTCGCTCGTGATGGCCGTTCCCGACACCGCTTGTGCAACCGACACGCGATAATCGCCGGCCTCCAAGGCCGGCTCGTGGAACTGGACGAACTGGATCTCGACGGCCTTGTCTGCGGCGGAGGGCGGCTTCGTCGAGCTCTTCATGACTGGTCTCCAGCCCGCGCGGCTTGTCCTTCTGCGCTTGGCATCGCCACCCATTGTCCGAGACACGGCAGCACGGTGAACACGCCGGCGGCGCTTTCGTCGACCGCGATATCCGGCTTCGTGATGCCGAAACCGGCGAGCATGGCGGCGCGGGCGGAGGCTTGCTTTACCAAGCTGTCTGCCAACCTGGTCTGGTTGCCCGCGGAGCGCAAGAACGTGGGCGTCGGCCGCCAAACCAAGGGTCCGCGCTGGCCCGGTTCGGCTTCGTGATAGTTGAAATGGTAGATGTCAAAATGCAGGTTCTCCCTGGGGACCGCGAGGGTAAGACCCGGCGTGGGCTCGTTTCCTGGTGTCACCGTGCAGCCCATCACGGCGTTGTCGACGAAGCGCTCGCCGTTGAGGTCGATGCCGGCCGCCTTGGCCCACAGCGCCGCGGGGACCCGCTTCAACACCGGGGTCGACGTGAGGTCCATGGGACCTGCGTCGTTGAGCCGCGTGAGCGTGACCGTGTGCTGCGAGACGAGCCCCACATCTCCGCCCATGGGGGCGACGCCAACGTCGTAGTTCGCCGCGGGGTCCGTGACGCTCGCCTGGCCGTTTACGGTGGGGCGCGCGCTGCTCGGGATCAGGCTGCTCGATGCGATGCAGAAGTCCTTGGGGTTGATGATCCAGACGTCGTGGGCTCCGCCGTCGATGGTCAGGTTCTTGGCGGTCTTCAGCAAGCCGCGCACGACCGCCACGCTGCAACAGACGCTGTCTTGCGCGCTATCGGCCGGGGAGCCAGTTGCCGCCGCGATGTCGGCCTGCGCGGGCGCGATGTCGCTGTGCGAGGGTAGGAAAGACTGCTTGAACTCGGTCCAGCCGATGGGCTCGGCGTTTCGCGGTGCGGAGCCGAACGATACGGTGAACGTCACTATCCAACGGTGGATGCGCGCTTTGCCGCTGAATTTAGGGCCCCACAGCTCGAGATCGATGCTCTGGTCGTAGGTGATGTGGTGGGTGCCAAAGAGCCAGAACGTGAACGAGACGCCCATGTCCAGGTACAAGTGGGCGTCGTAGTGGAAGGGCTTCCATTGGATGAGAAAATCGGCGCCCGCGATGAACCAAGCCTTGATCGGGCCCGCGTGGAAGACCGCGTCGAGCTGTCCGCCGGCCATCTGCGCATGGGCCGCGATGGCGTAGTAGGCATACCCTTTGATCGAGATGTGGGAATCGAGCACCCAACTGAAGCCGAGCCGGGGAACCGTGGGGTACCACGAGGGTACGATGAACTCGGGGTGGTAGCCCCCGAGCGTGTCGACGAAGTCCCCCGCGTGGAGGCCGGAAAACCAGGAGTAGAACGCGAAACCACCGGTCAAATGGCAGTCTGGCGAAAGCACGTACGACTCCGGCGTGAGCTGGGCCTGGGCCGCTAGAATACCGGCGCTCGGATCGAAATAGGCCTCCAAGGCCATCTGCGCGACGGCGATGGCGTGAGTGGGTGTGGTGGCGCCCGGCAGCGGCGTGGGCACGACC
>CAYLJT010000666.1:0-5075 GCA_964383995.1 uncultured Polyangiaceae bacterium | reverse complement strand
CGCCTGCGATTCGTACCCCGACGACGGCTTCGCGAAGGTCGACGGCCCCACGATGGCGGGCCTCGACAGCTTCCTCAGCGAGCACGATCTCGGAGGCGGCACCGACCTGAGCGGCGCCCTGATCACGGCGGCCGCGCGCCTCGACGGTGCCGACGGCGGGCAAATCGTTTACCTCGGCGACGGCGCCGCGACGGCGGGCGAGCTCGTCGTCGAATCCATCGCCTCGCGCGCTCGCGCAGCCCTGGCGGCGCGCCACGCGGACCTTCGCCTGCTCGGTGCAGGGAGGGTCCTCGACGAGAACCGCCTCAGCGGACTCGCGCAGGCCCTCGGAGGGACCTTCGAGCCGGTGGCCGGCGCGGGCTCCCTCGAAGGCCGCGTCGAAGAGCTCGCGCTCGCGCTTCGTCGGCCGGTGCTGACGGATGCGCGTATCGAAACGGGGCGTGCGTTGCGCGACGTCACCCCGCGCACGCTACCGAACCTGCGCCTCGGCGAAGAGGTCACCGTGTACGCGCGCCTCGACCCGACCGCCGACCCGGGCGCAATTCGTTTGACCGCCAATCTTTCGGGTCAGCCCTATGTCCTCGAACGACCCGTGGAGCCCGCGCAAAAGGGCCTCGCGAGCACGCCGATGGTGGCCCGCCTGTGGGCCGAAGGGCGCATGGCCGAGATCGACGCGGATCGCGGCGACAATGCGAAGACCGCGCTGGTCGCGCTATCGAAGCGCTTCCACGTGATGAGCCGCCACACGGCCCTGCTGGTGCTCGAGAACGACCGCATGTTCAGCGAATTTGGCATCGAGCGTCGCACGAAGAAGAGCGATACTTTGACCACCAACGATCTCGACGGCCCCATGGCACAGGCCGCAGCCCAGCCCAGCCAAGCGTTCGGCGCGTCGAGCAACGATCCGATGCAGGCCCGGGGCAACCTGTGGGGCGACGATGTCGGCGACAGCTTCGGCCAAGGCGGCCTCGGCCTGAGCGGCGTTGGCGAAGGAGGCGGCGGTCGGGGTGAAGGCACCATCGGCCTCGGTAACGTCGGCACCATCGGTCGCGGCGCGGGAGAGAGCGGAACCGGCACCGGCTTCGGCTCGGGCCACGGTCGGCTCGGCGGCTCCCACAAGAGCAGCTCGCCCAAGGTACGCATGGGCGCCACCAGCGTGAGCGGGCGCCTTCCCCCCGAGATCATCCAGCGCATCGTGCGCCAGAACTTCGGTCGCTTCCGCTTTTGCTACGAGCAGTCGCTGCGCAAAAACCCGAATCTCCAAGGCCGCGTCTCGGTTCGCTTCATCATCGGCAGGGACGGCTCCGTGAGCAACGCGACGGCCGACGGTCCGGACGCCGAGCTCGCCAACTGCGTGTCGCGCTCCTTCATGGCCCTCGCGTTTCCGCAGCCCGAAGGCGGCGTAGTGACGGTGATCTACCCGATCATGTTTACCCCGGCCGACGGCGGAGGCTCCTGGTCCCCCCCAGCGCCCACCACCACCGCCCCGCCTCCGCCCTCCTCGCCTCCGCGCAGCTTCGCGGTTTGGGGCACCCCCGACGTGCCGCGTGGCCCCACGATCATCCACGTGGCCTTGCCCCGCTCGTTCATCAACGACAACCGCTCTCAGCTCGACAAACTGACCCTCGCCGCCGAGTCGGATCCGGCCAGTCGTCCGAAGCGCATCGCGCTGCTCAAGGGCCTGTTCGTGCGCGGTCACTTCGCCGAAGCCCTGGACCAGGCGACAAAATTCGCGGAGGCCGATCCGGATCTGCCCGCGGCTCGCGAGCTCCTGGCCTTCGCGTTCGCGGCCAACGGTCAAGGCGACGAGGCCGCCCGCGCCATGGGCTCTTTGGTGGAGACCAACCCCGAATCGGCCACGGCCCAGCTCCGCGCCGCCAAGGCCTACGAAGCAGTGGGCGACGACGTGCGGGCCTGCGCCCACTACCGCGCCGCCACGGCCCTGCGTCCGAGCGACGACAACGCCCGCCGCGAGGCCCTGCGCTGCCGCGCGCGCACCGGCGAAGACCGCGCGACCATCCTGGCCGAAGCGCACGCGCTCGCTCCTTCAGGCCCCGTCATCAACGCGTTCGTCGCCGAGCTCGAAGCCGGCCGCGTGCCCGATGCGGCCCTACCTGGAAAGGCGAGCTCGATGGAAGCTCGCGTGGTTTGCGACGCCGGCGTGGAGCGCTGTCCTTCGGTGATGGTCGTCGCTCCCACGGGCAACGTGGCCTGCCCCTGGGCGCCCACGAGCTCGCGCATCGATCGCGGCAACGTGTCGCTCGCGGCGGGCATGAATGGCAACTACCGAACCTTCTTGGTAGGCGGCGAACCGGGCGCCACCGGCAAGGTAGAAATCACGACGCACGGCGTAAAAAAGAGCTTTCCGTTCACCAACGCGGGAAGCTTCGTGCCCATCGCCGAGACCCGCATCAGCGAGCTTTGGTAAGACGCGACGATTGGGCCTATGCTCCTCGGCATGGGCCTTCGTGCACACCCCTTCTTCCCTACCCTCCTCGTCAGCCTACTTTTCCCGGCCGCCGCGGCCGCGGCTGACATCCCCGTCTCGGACGTGGCCGGCCTCGTCGCGGCGGTCCAAGCAGCCCAACCAGGCGACACCTTGCTGCTCGCCGACGGCACCTACACGTTCGACGGCGTCACCTGCGCCGCGGCAGGAACCGCCGCCGACCCCATCGTTGTCCGCGCACAAAACCCCCTCGGCGCCATCATCGAGACCACCGGCGTGGAGGGCTTCAAGGTCACGGGCCCCCACTGGCATTTCGAAGATCTCGAAGTGCGAGGCATCTGCGCCGACGACTCCACCTGCGAGCACGCCTTTCACGTGGTAGGCGCCGCCAGCGGCTTCGTTTTGCGGCGCTCACGCGTGGTGGACTACAACGCCCAGCTCAAGGTCAACGCGGAGAAAGTCAACGGCGTCTGGACCGCCCCCGACAACGGCCTGGTGGAGCTGTGCGAGGTGTTCGACAACGACGGTAGGAACACCGGAAACCCGGTTACGAAGCTCAACATCGACGGCGGCGCGGGTTGGATTGTCCGAGACAACTACCTCCACGACTTCGAGAAGGCGGGTGGGAACGCCACGAGCTATGGCGCCTTCATGAAGAGCGGCGGCAAGGACGGCACGTTCGAGCGAAACCTGGTCGTGTGCACCACCAGCTCGTCGCCAGCGGGGGTCCGAATTGGCCTGTCCTTCGGTGGAGGGGGCACGGCGCCCGACTTTTGCGCCCCCGACTACGACCCGAACGGCGCCTGCCTCATCGAGCACACCGGCGGCCTGATGCGCAACAACATCATCGCGAGCTGCTCCGACGTAGGCATCTACATCAATCGCGGCAAGGACACACAGCTCCTTTTCAACACGCTGATCGCCACCTCTGGCATCGACTTTCGCTTCGACACCACGACCGGTCTGGCCCAAGGCAACCTGCTGCAGGACGACATCAAGGACCGGGACGGCGCCACGCACACCGAAGGGCCCAACATGAGCCAAGTGCCCTTGGCAACCTTCCAAGCCATGTACGTCAACCCCGAGCTCGGCGATCTGCGCATCTTAGGCGACGTGTCCGGGGTCGTTGGCGAAGCGTCGCCGCTGCCCGAGGTGGAAGATGACTACTGTGCAAGGCAGCGTCCGGTCGGTCAGGGTTACTCCTTTGGAGCCCTGGAGCACAGCCTGGGCGACTGCGCCACGATTCCCCCACCGGGCCCGGCGGAAGGCGCAGGCGGAGGCAGCGCCGCGACGACGAGCAGCTCGGGCGCGGGAGGAAATGGTCAGGGAGGGTCCGCCAGCACGGGGGTCGGGAGCGGCGGCGACGCGAGCACGGGGGAAGGTGGCAACAGCGCCGACCCCGCCGCGGAGGACAGCGGCTGTGGTTGCCGAGCGGCCGCTGTCTCGGACAAGCAGGGCATGGCGTGGCTGCTGGGGTTGAGCGCGCTAACCTGGGCGGCACTGCGGCGTCGCGAAGGAAGGTGAGCGGTCAGCCCCTGCCGGCTTCTTCCATCTTCTTCCGAAGCGAGAGCGGCCGCATGTCGGTCCAGACCGACTCGATGTAGGCCAAACACTCGGCCTTGGTCCCCGACTTGCCGGCGTCTTGCCAACCCAGGGGTCGCTCGCGGTGATCGGGCCAAATCGAGTATTGCTCCTCGTGGTTTACGACAACCGCGTAGATGGTCGTGTCTTCTTCCTCTTCGTTGGACATGTGGGCTCTCCTGGGGTCGTCAAGGATTCTGCGCCGTAACCCAAGCCCCCGTGAACCCACCCGCGGGGATGCCGCACATGGTGCCGGCGAAGGCAGGGCCGTTGAAGCCCACCTTGAAGGCGAAGCCGGCCGTGGATGCGATTTTCACGCGGTAGCTGCGCCCCGCGATGTAGGTTTTGTCGGCGCCAAAGGCGAGCGTTACCAAGAACCGGTTCGACCCGCCGTTCTTTGGCACCTTGGTGAACGAGCTGCCTGCGCACGGGCCGAGCACGCCGTTGGCCGGGAATTGAAACACATTTCCGGTCAGGCATGTGAAGAGGTCGCCGACCTGGAAGTCGGCGCCGCCGGAGTCGTCGTACAGCTTGGCGCTCGTGACTTCGAAGGAAGATCCACCTCCCATCACCTCGAGCGTCATGGGAATCTTGTCGAGGTAGAGATCGGTCGCCGTGTTGTTGGTGACCGTGAACGTGATCGCGCCCATCTCCCTGAAATTCACGCCGTCCGGCGGCAAAAAGCGCTTGTCGGTGGGTGGATCGTCTTGCTGTTGAAATACCACCTCGGAGGCGCAGCCGCCGCCCACGTTGGTCCAGCAGTTGGACAGGGTGTTGAGCTCGCATTGCGCGCTGTTGTTACAGAACCATTGGTTGCACCCTTGAAACACGCCGCAATCCGCGAATTGTGTGCAAGGGGTCAAGAGCGGGCAGCCCTGCCCCGTCGCCGGATCGGGTGGAACGCCGAGGCACGCGTAGCCGACGGCGGTGCATACGCCGCCCGCGCAGTTGTTGCTCATGCAATCCGAGGCCACGACGCAAATCTTCCCATCGATGCAAGCGGGGCAGGTGCCCCCTCCGCAGTCGACGTCGGTCTCCGAACCGTTCT
>CAYLJT010000665.1:0-5075 GCA_964383995.1 uncultured Polyangiaceae bacterium | reverse complement strand
CGGGTTTGAAGCCGTAGCGTTCGGCCACGCGCTCCGAGGGGAAGGCGTTCAATAGCCACATGCCCTCGTCACTGGCAGGCGCGGCCGCCGGCGCGGGTGTCGAAGGGGCCTGAGCCGCGGAGGCCGGGGTCTTTGGCGGCATGGCCGCGGGGCTGTCGGGACAGCGAGGCTCGACGTCGCCGCCGCCACAGGCAACCAGGGTGAGCAAAACGAGCGGGGCAATCGTGCGAGCGTGCATGGGGTCCTCCGAGGAGGCCCATCGCTACGGGAATTTGCAGCGAGCCGCAACGGGGTTGCGGAACGGCCCGCGAGGCACAACCTTGTTTCTATGGGCGACCCGCACGACAAAAAAGACGACGACCCGTTGAACGACGCCACCGAGCATCTAAAGCAGGGCTTTGGCTTTCTCTATCGGGCGGCCGAAGACGTGGCCAAGACGGTCAAGCGTGAAGTGGACAAGGGCGGGGTAGGGAAGGTCTTCGACGACGCGGCGCGCGAGATCGCGCGGGCCGCGAACAACGTATTTTCGCGCTTTGCGGTGGAGATCGATCGCGCGACGTCGCCGCGGCCCGAGGCCGACGAGACGACGGATGGCACGGAGAAAAAGCCCGAAAAGCCCACGGGGCCCACGCCCGAGGACCCCGGCTTTCGCATCGCCGTCGACGACGACGAGCCGCGCTGAATCGATCGACTACGGATCGATGCGCAGCGTGAGCCCCAGTGTGGCGCGGACCTCGTGCCTGGGGGTCGGCCCCGGATCGTTGCGATAGGCATAGTCCCCCGACACGAACACCACGATGGGCTGATCGTCGATGGCCAGAAGGACCCGCTGAAGGGCGGTATGGGCCTCGGCGCGCAGGGCAAACGGGCCTTCGCTCGTCCACATGGGCATGGCCTCGGCGGAGCCTTCCCACGCCAGGAGCCCCGCTTGATCCTCGAAGCGCAGCCGCAGCTCGACGTCGGAAAACGGCGCGATAGCGTGGACCGTGCGCGTGTCGCCGTCGGGATCGATCACGCGCACGTCGTAGCGGGGACCGAACCCGAGCGCGGCCATGTGACCCCGCCTTCGGCTGCGCAAAGGGTCGAGATAGACCTTGCTCTCGACCGGCGTGATGTCCCAGACAGGGAGGGGCGAGCCGTCGATGGCAGCGCCGTTTCGCAGGGCCGCGCGACCGAGCTCGAGCTCGAAGGCGAGGTCGAAGGGGAAGGCCACGCGGGTCGGCGGCAGCGTGGGGATGGTGATCGCCGGATCCCGCGTGTGGCGGCGGGCTAGGACGCCGTAGAGCGAGAGATCGAGGGTGCGATGGGCATCCCCCGCCTGGGGTTGGAAAACGACGCCCAGGCCGTGGTGGGCGACCTCCCAGGTGGTGCTGCTGTCGTCGTCTCCCGAAAGCGAGCGCGCGGTGATGTCGAAGGCCACGGTGGGCCCGTAGGACACCGCGCCGTCGTAGGTGGTGCGCATGCCGGCGCGCAGGTTCGCGCCGTCGCCCGGATCGAAGCGCACGCGGTAGCTGTGCCCGGTCTTCGGATCGGTGCGGTACTCGTCGCTGTCGTCGGCCAGCGCCGCGGACGCTAGGGACGAGGCCGCGAAAAGCAGCGCAAACGCCGCGATTCGGGGGGCTTTCACTCCTCCTCCTCGAGGGCCGGGAGGGTTTCTTCGTCGCGTGGGGGTACGCCGAAGGACATGCGCAGGCCGGCGATGGCGGTGAGCTCGATGGAGCGCGTTTCGTGGTCGAGATCGTCGCGCGTGTTGGCGACGGCGCCGAGGCGCAGCGTGAGCGGCTCATCGTCGATGGCGAGCAGCACCCCCTCGTAGGCGAGGCTGCCGCGCAACCGGTCGAACACCTCCCCGGAGTGCGGGCCGTCGACGACGAGAGGCCGTGCGTAGGTGGCGTCCACGGTGATGTCGTGCATGCCGCGGCTGTCGAGGCCGACCCGACCGCGCATCGCGGCGGTGCCCCCGATGTAGGGCTCGCCTGTGCTCAAGCCGTCGCCGATGTCGGTGCGTGACAGCCAGGTTTGTCCGAGACTGAGGCCCACCTCGAAGCGCAGATAGTCGTGCATGTTGGGCGACAGGAGCGGGCTGTACGACATGTGCATTTCGGTCCACTCGAAGTCGAGCGCGTTGCGCTGCGAGCGCTCGCGATCGGTGACGTTGACGAGGCGCACGCCCCAGCCGAAGGGGATGGCCACGGGGTGGACCTCGGGCTCTCCGACAAAGGTCGTGATCCAGGCGGACGGACGGCGCTTCGAGTGGGTCATGTCGAACCCGAACAAGAGGCCCCGGATCTCGAGATCGCTGAGCGAGACCGAGCCTTCGAGGATGCGGTACTCGTAGCGTTTTCGGCGGTACGCCGAGAGGTCGCTGACCTGGATGCCCGTCTCCATGGAGGCGCGCGCGAGGGGTAGCGAGGAGCTGCCGTCGGCGCCGCTACGGACGAATGTCGGAGACCACGAGGCCCCGATGTAGAAGCGGTTCGCGAGGTCGAAGCTCGTTTGAAACGCGCGCCCGGTCTCGTCGCGCATGTAGCCGGGAGGTGCCTCCGCGATCGCTGGGACGAGCTTCGCGTTCGAGGCCACGAGGCGTTCGTAGGTGACGCCGTCCGGGACGGAGGCGCAGCCCTGCGTGCGATCGATGATGTCGCCGAAGGTGGTTTTGTCGGGTGCGACGAAGCAGGTGATTCCGGCCTTGTCCTCGACGCATTGCACGCGCACCGACTCGCCGTCGTCGCGCGTGAGGCAGTAGACGTCGCGATCCCAGGCCAAATGGGGGCGCTCGTCGGCGAGGGCCGAGGAGGGAACGAGCAGCGCCGTCGCTGCGACGGCCGCCGGCGTCAGCGTGAGAAGGGAACGAACGAGGGGCGTTTTTCGCGACAACCAGAGCGTTCGAGCGAGCACAGAGCCTCCATCGAAAGGACCGCCGACACGCGCGACCAGAGGGTCCGCGGAGCAGCGTTCTATTTTTTCGAAACAATGAGAAAGCAGACCTCGTGCCGAAGAAATGGGGCGCTTTTTACGGAAATTCATGACCTGCGACGAACCGGTGGCGCGAAGTAGCAGCGCCGGTGCGAAGAGGCGCGCGCACGTCCGTCCGCGCCTTCATCGAAGCTCGAGCTTGCCGTTATTGACCCGAACGTTGGACAAGGCGTCGATCGCGGACTGCGCGAAGGGCACGCCGCGGGGGATGACGAGGCCTTCGGCGCCACCGGCGTAGTCGAAGGACCACGCGAGCAGGGAGCCGTCGTCGTCCCACGCCGAGAGGCGACCCCGCCCCTGCGAGGGCGCTGTGGCGACGATGTCGCCGTGGACGAGGTCGAGCACCGCGAGCCGTTCGCGGGAGGCGAGCAACACGCTTTGGCCGTCTTTCGCGAAGGAAAAATCGGTCCAGGGACCGCCGGACAGCGCGTCTGCGTAGCGTGAGACGGTGCCGCTTCGCGTTTGCACGACGACCCCCGACGCGTCGGCGAAGGCGAGGTCGAGGGGCTCGGGACCGTCGCCGAGGACGCTCGCGCGGGGGGTCGCGTAGCCGTAGAGAAAGGCCGCGCCGCTCGCGTCCACGCGCGTGATCGCGCCGGAGCTGTGGGCGAGCCATAGGCCAGCGGCGGCGTTGCCCCGCGCGGGGCTGGGCCGCGCGTCGTAGATCAGGCCGTCGGCCTTCGTGACCACCGTGGGGGCCGGAGCCGCGAGCGGCCACGCGATGACAGAGCCGTCGAGCCGCTGCGTGAAAAAGAGGGTGCATGACGGCTCGCCGCCCACGACGATCCCGGGCTCGCGCGGGATTTCGGCGGTGATCGTGCCCGATCGCGCGTCGAGCACTTGCCAGACGTTGTTGCTCTTGAGCCAGCTCAGCAGGCGACCGTCGGCGCAGCGGGTCAGCAGGTTGCCCCTGCGCGCTTGCACGCGTTGGCCGTCTTTCAGGCGGTAAATCCGCACCTCCTCGCCAACTTGCACCACCACGTCGGGACCGTCGCGCAGCACCGCGACGACCGAGTCGTTCGCGTCGTGGGCCTCGACGCCGCCGCTCATGTCGCGGGCTTGGAAGCGAAAGCGTGATGAGGTGGCGCTCGCCCCGCGAGGCGAGAACACCACGAGATCGCGGCTCACGATGCGGCCGTCGCGCAGTTCGAAGCCGCCGCTCAGATCGGCCATATTTTGCGCCCACGCGGGCACGTCGCGCGGGCCGTCGAGGCGCCGCGGGCCGCCGCTCGGCGGTGCGCACACCGACTCGAGGACCTTGGGATCGAGGGGCTCGCGGGTGTCGTGCTCGTCCTTCGCGAAGGGTGCCATCCAGATGGTGGAGCCGCCTTCGGCGCACAAACCAAGCAGCTCGCCGCCCGGAGACCAACGCGCGTCGGTGGGTGCGTCGGGCGCGTCGAGGGGCGCGGAGCGAGTGTCGTCGTGGAGCGAGACGAGCTCGACGGTGACCTCCTCGATGATCGCCAAGACGGCTTCGTTCGGATGAAAGCGGGCCATCAACACCGGCGAATTCGCCGCAATTTCGCGCGCCTGCCGCGTGCTCCGTTGCCACAGGCGCAGGGTCTGACCGGTGACCGTCGCGATGTGGTCACCATCGGGCGAGATGCCGAGCAGGGTGCCCACCAAGGCCACGTGCTCGACGCCGCCTGCGTCGGCCTTGGCGAGCTTCGCGAGATCGAAGACCGAGACGGAGCCGGCCTCCGCGCAGGCGAAGACGGGCGAACGTTCGGCCGCGAAAAGCGAGCCCATGCAACGTCCTGGGAGGATCGCGGCGAGGCCCGCGTGGCCGTCGTGGCGCAGGCGAAACACCCGCACTTCACCGCCCACGCTGCGCGTCGCAAAGGCCGTGTCGTAGGCGAGCGGAATCAGCTCCGCGAGGGGCTCGTCGTGCGGGCGCAGCAGCCGCGTGCGCGGGGTCAGCCGTCCTTCGCTGCGAAGCGCGTCGAGGTCCGCGTCGAGGGGCGTGTCCGCCGGCAGGGACAGCAAATCGGTGGGCTCGAGGTCGGCCAAGAACAGGTCGCCACCGCCCATTTGCGCCACGAGAAAGCGCGAGGACCAGGGGAAAATGGGTGGTGAGCTCGGGGTCAGGCTCAAGAAAT
>CAYLJT010000664.1:0-5076 GCA_964383995.1 uncultured Polyangiaceae bacterium | reverse complement strand
AAGAAGTGCGTGTCGAGCTCGATGCGCTCGATCCGGCCCCGGCGCGCCAAACGCAGCACGCAAAAATCCGAGCCCGGAGTGCGACGGCGCTTGGTCTCCCAACCGTCGCCCATGTTGACCCCGCGACCGGGCAGCAACAAATTGCTTGGAGGTCCAAAGAATTGATCGCTCGCCGCGGCGACCGTGCCGCCGTTCTGCAGGGCCACGAGATCGATCGAGCCGGGGCGCCAAAACAGGCTCGGATCGGGGGCCACGACGCCGTACACGCGGAGCCGCGCCACGCCGCCGTCGGGGAAGATATGAAAGCGCACGTGGGTCACGCGGGACGAGGGCGCGGGCAGCTGAACCAGGTTGGGGTGGTCGGGCAAAATGGCTGTTTCGCCGATGATCGGCGCCCAACCGGGGTGCTCTCTCAGGGCCTCGGCGCTGAGCGTGTCGGCGGCTTCGAGGCCTTCGAGCGCGAAGGCCTGGGGCGCGTTGCCCTTGAAGTGCGTGGTGTCGACCAGCAGGCCGTGCACGTGACCCGGCATGCCCAGGCGCAAAATGCAGTCGTCGTGGCCCGGCGTGCGGCGCCGTTGGGACTCCCAACCGTCCATCCATTTGCCGCGATCGGTGTACTCGTCTTCGAGCCAGAGCGGCGCCGAGGGCTTGAGCAGGTTCTCCTTCGGCGCAAAATAGTCGTCGTTGGCGTAGACCACGAAGGCGCCCGTGGCGTCCGTGGCGAGATCGACGAGGTGCTTGAAGGGCTCGGGGACGGCGGGCGCGCGGGACATGCAGGGGGCCTTAGTCGACGCGCGCCCGGGCCGAAAGTTGGCTTTAGCGAAGGCCCACGAAGCGGCCCCCGGGCGCGGAAAAGCCCTCTTGATGGTGGTAGGCGCGGCGGCCGCGCACCCAGGTTTGCTCGACCACGCCGCGCAACGAGCGGCCGGCGTAGGGCGTCACCTTGTTGCGATGACGGAGCTTCTCGGCGTCCACCACGAAGCTCGCGGCGTCGTCCCAAATCACAAAATCGGCGTCGTATCCCGGGGCGAGCTTGCCCTTCCGCTGCGCAAGACCCGCGAGGCGCGCGGGCCCCCGCGTGTTCCACGCGCTCAGCGTTGGCAGATCGTGACCGCGCTCGACGCCCAGCGAGTGAAGCACCGACAGGCCCAGTTGGAGCCCCGCGATGCCGCCCCACGCGGCGAGAAAATCGCCGGAGTCGAGGCGCTTCAGATCGGGCGTGCAGGGCGAGTGGTCCGAGACAACCATGGAGATCGTGCCGTCTTCCAGGCCACGCCACAGGCCCTCGCGGTTCGCGGCCTCGCGGATCGGCGGCGCGCATTTCCAAGGCGTCGCGCCGTCTTCGATCTCCTCGGCGCTGAACGCGAGGTAATGCAAGCACGTCTCGGCGCTGATCGGCACGCCCTCGGCCTGGGCCTCGCGCAAGAGCGGCAACGCGGAAGCGCTGGCGAGATGAACGATGTGCGCGGGGCAGCGATGTTTCTTGGCGAGCGCGATGATCAGCGCCACCGCTTGGTCCTCGGCGGCGTTGGGACGCGAGCGCAGATAGGTGCCGTATTTGCGCGGCTCGGCGCCCTCCGCGAGCAGCCGTCGTTCGGCCTCTTCGAGGGGCCCCGGCAGCTCGGCGTGCACGAGCAACGTCATGCCGAGGTCGCGCAGGATGGGCATCGCCAGCTCGAGCTCGGGGGCGCCCACATGAGGAAATTCATCGACCCCCGAGGGGCACAAGAAGCACTTGGCGCCGGCCAAGCCGAGGTCCCGAAGGCCCGCCAAATCGCCTTCATTTCGCGGGACGACGCCGCCCCACAGCGAGACGTCCACGGCGATCTGACCTTCGAGCGCGGAGAGCTTGGCCTCGGCCGCGGCGCGGCTCGTGGTGGCCGGGATGCTGTTGAGCGGCATGTCGACGACGGTCGTGATGCCGCCCGCGGCGGCCGCTTCGGTGGCGCTCACGAAGCCCTCCCAGGCCGTGCGGCCGGGCTCGTTGATGTGCACGTGGCTGTCGACGATGCCCGGAGAAACCAGGCTATTTCCTGCGTCGACGAGCTGCGCGGGGGAGCCTGCGCTCGCGTAGGCCGTGACGTCGACGATGCGGCCGTCTCGGACATGAAGGGCCGCGGGGCCCACGCCCGTCTCGGTCAACACTCGCTGGCTGCGAACGACAAGATCCATGAGAAGCTCGAACGATTAGGGTTGCTCACCGAAGGCGCGTACGATTTTCACAAGCTCGGCGATCACCTCGGGCTTGCCCGAAAGGTCGGGATTCGAAGGCATAATCGACGATTTTCCGACGGCCTGACCGCCCTCCAAGATGGCCTTGCCGATGAGCTCGTCCCTGGCCTGCGCCTGCCACGCTTTGTCGTGGTAGTTGCGCGGTTTGGGGTTGAGCGCGGAAGCGGAGCCGCCATCGCCGCGACCCTCGGCGCCGTGGCACGGCGTGCAGCGTTCTGTGAAGATGGCGCGGGCCTCCGCCGCAGGGCTTTCGTAGGTCTTCACGGGCCTCGTGGCCACGCTCGGCAGGCTCACGGGCCCAGGGGCGTGGATGTCCGCGCCCTGCGCGACCCAAATGCCAAGCAGGGTCCGCTCTTCTTCGCTGATCGCCGTGAGGTTGCCGAGGGGCATGGTCTTGGTGTCGACCGCGCGCACGTAGATGCGATCGGCGTAGGCCGCGATGCGCTCGGGCGTGTCGAGCATGACGCCGAGCGGCGGCGCAGGAAACGAGGGGTGCGTGGGCGCGGCCGAGTGGCAGGTGACGCAGCGCGTTTGGATGATCGTCTGGGTCGTCGCAAACGAGGTGGGTGGCGCAGCGGCCAGGGCCGGATCGATGGCGAGGGCCGCCGGAGCCGTCATTACCGCGACCGCAAAGAACGCGGCGCCGGTGCCGACGAAGACCACGGGATGAGTGCGCCCGCGGAAGTTCATGACGTATTTCAGGCCCGCCCCTGCGACGAACAAGAGGCCCAAAACCAGCCACGCTTGGGGATGCGCGTAGAGCGACGGGAAGTGGTTCGAGAGCATCGTGAACAGCACGGGCAGGGTCACGTAGTGGTTGTGACCCGAGCGCTGCTTGGCCCGCGCGCCGTAGGAGGTGTCGACCGGCTTGCCCAAGCGCGTGGCCTCGAGCATGTGCTTTTGCGCCGGAATAACGCGGAAAAACACGTTCGACGCCATGATGGTGCCGAGCATGGCGCCGATCTGCAGGAACGATGCGCGCGCGGAGAACACGCGCGTGACGCCGTAGGCGGTAGCGACGACGAGCACGAGGCCCACCACGCCAAAGACCCGGCCGTCTCGGACAAGCGGTGTGCGACAGAGCAGGTCGTAGACGACGACCCCCGCGATGAGCAACCCCACGCTCAACAAAACGGCTTGGTTGTGCGTGAGCGGCGACGTCGGATCGACCAACATCGCCTGCCCGCCCATGTAGTAGACAATGATGATCAGGAGCGCCCCGGTGAGCCACGTCGTGTAGCTCTCCCACTTGAACCAGTGGAGCTTCTCGGGCAGCGCGCTCAAGCTCTTGCGCTTGATCACCTCGTAGAAGCCGCCCGAGTGGGCCATCCACAGCTCGCCGACGACGTCGCCTTCGAGGGGCCGATCGCTCTTTTTGAGCTGGCTGTCGAGCCACATGAACAAAAACGAGTCGCCGATCCACATGATGGCGGCGACGACGTGCGCCCAGCGAACCAAGAGGTTCAGCCACTCTTCAGCTACGGGACCCATGATGCAGCGGCCACCTTAGCCGAAACCGTGGCCCTAAAGCGATCGGCGCGGCGACACGAGGGCGTTCGCGACGAGCAGCCCGGCCACCAACGCAACGGCGATGAGCGAGGTGCGAAACGCGGTCTGCACACCGCTCACGGCGTTTTGTTCGAGCAGCGAGAGAACGCTGCGAAATCCCATGCTTCCAGGCACCAACATGACGAGCCCCGGGATGGTGCACACCGACGACGGCCGCTTCCACAGCCGCGCGTAGAGGTTTGCAAAGACACCGAGGGCGAGCGCTCCGGCCCCCGCGCCAAGCTCGGGTCCAAGCCAGTCGGTGCCTGTGCGCGCGCCGCCGTAGGCGACGATGCCGGCGGCGAGGATCCAGATCATGTCGCGCGGCCGCGCGCGAAACGAGACGGTGAGCGCCATGGGCGCGATGAACAACGCGAGGCCCTCGGTCCAGCCGGGCAAGGGCAACGCGACGCCGGGTTTGGCCGCCGTGGTGAGCAGCGCGGCGAGCCGGCCACCGAGCGCCACACCACACGCGAGCTCCAAGAACGACAGCCCCGCGCGGGCCAAACGCGCCGTGCCCGACACCAGATTTTGGGTCGCTAGCTCGGTCATCGCGGTGGTCAACGACAGGCCCGGCAAGAGCACCAATACGCCCGCCAAGATGGTCGTCGAGGTCGACAGCGGCGCCATGAGCCCGGCGAGCGCGACCGAAAGCGAGGCCGCGACGAAGGCCCCAACGGCGGCGAAAAAACGGCTGATTCGCAGGCGACTTGCGTATGAGTGCAGGACGCCGAGGACGAGGCCGATGAGCGACGAGGCGGCCACCTCGCGGATACCACCGTCAAAGAAGCGCGCGCCCGCGCCCGAGGTGGCCGCGAACGAGAGCGAGGTGACCAGAGCGCCATAACGTCGGGGCGCCGTCACGATGCGCTCGACCTCCTTGATACCCTCAGCGGCGCCTTTTCTTCCGCTCGCGACGGCCTCCATCAGCTCGTCGAGCAGCACCTGCTTTTCGAGGTTGGTGTCCCCTGGGTCGACGCGCAAGAGCGACAGGTGCTGATCGGGCACCTGACCAAACGCTGCAAACACCGCAGTGGGCGTGGAGAAGATTTGCGCGACGAGGCCGAGCCTGTGCGCGACGCGCGTCATGACCTCTTCCAGGCGATGGGCCGGCGCGCCGTAACGATGCAAGGCCTTGCCAAGCTCCAACACGAAGGACTCGGCCCGCGCGCGGCTCTCCGCCGAGATGGGCGTCAGCTCCACCACCCCTGGGCGCACGCTGGTCGGTCCCCCGACATCGACGCGGTAGCCAAGTGGGTTGGGCGTGGGGGTCGCCGTGCCGCTCATGGTGCCTAT
>CAYLJT010000663.1:0-5082 GCA_964383995.1 uncultured Polyangiaceae bacterium | reverse complement strand
CCGTGCGTGGGGACCGCGCGGGTCGAACACCACGTGGAGCGAGCCCCCGCGGCGAAAAACGCGGCGCACGGTCTCGTAGGGAACGCGCAGCACGGCGCCCGCCGCGAGCACCGCGGGCGCCACGCCATCCCCCGCGCTACCCGCCTGGAGCAGCTCGATGATCAGCGCATCGGGGGCCGCCGCCACGCGCACGATGCCCACGATGCTGCGCGGCCCGAAGGGGCGGGCGAAGGCGTACACGGCGGGCGAAGCCACGGACGGGTTCTACAACGAAGGCGGGTCAAACGCCTTGTTTTAGGCCGCTTCCGTAAGCGCAAGCCGAAGCGCGCGCAGGAACACCTCGTAGACCGACAGCTCGTACTCACCCATGTTGAAGATGCGAAACAGCGTGCTCGAGAGCTTGCCCTGGGCCGAATAGATCTCGAACGTGTGCCCCTCCACGACGTTGCTCGCGAGGCGCGTGGCCAGCGCGTCGTAGGTCACACCGTTCGGCAAATGCAGGGCCGTCCCGATCGAAGCGAGGGGCATTTGATCGAAGCGCGCGATACGCAGGCCGAGCTCTTCGTAGCCCACGCGGAGCAGCTCACAGCGCCTTTGATAAATGGCGTGACGCCCCGCAACCCCGCCTATCGAAGCCAAAAACGCGAGGGCCGCCTCGACCTGACAAAGGCTCATCGGGTCGATGGTGTAGGGATGCGAACCAGCCTTTTGCGCCTTCCAAATCTTGTGCACCTCGAGGCTCGGTGCGCGGGCCGGGATGTTCTGCATGGCCGCCATCAGGTCGTCGCGGACGAGGACCATGGTGAGGTTCGGGTGGGAATGGAGCCCCTTGTTGCACGAGCCCATCACCGCGGAGATGCCCCAACCCTCCAGATCCATGGGCTCGACGAACAACGCGCTCACGCCGTCCACCAACAGCTTCTTGCCGTACTTCTTCGTGATCGCGCCGATCTCGGCGACCGGGTTGAGGGTGCAGGTGGACGTACCGCCGTACACCACCGCCACGGCATCCACCGCGTCGGTCGCGCAGGCACGCTCGATGGCTTCGAGGTTCGGACGCTCGCCGTACGGGCTCTCCAAATCCAAGACGGGTTGCTGGAGGGTGGTCGCGAACTCGAGGATGCGATCGCCGTAGGCGCCGTTGCGCACGACCAACAGGCGCTCCTCGGGGCGCAGGCACGAGCCGAGCACCGCCGCGATTGCCGATGAGCCCGTGCCCGTGAGCAGCACCGGTTCGTGTCGCGGACAGGCGAGCGCCCTTTGTGTCGACGCGCGAACCCCTTCGATCAAAGGCCGAAGACGCGGTCCGCGCGGCACGATCGGATGGTCACCGTAGCTCTTCGAGACGGCGTTGACGGGCGCCGGCAAATGAAAAACAGCAGGTGTCAACGAAACGATGCGATGGGTCACGTCCATGACCGCCGCTCGTAGCACGAGGGGCTTTCGTCGCCCGGGTGCAATTTCGCGCCTTGGCTGTTGAGAGTTTGTGTTAATCGACGGGCCGCCTGTATTCTTCGCCCCGCGGCCGAGTGGAGCTTTGTTCGAGCGACCTCATGGCGCTCATGGCCCCGCATCGACCAGGTCGAAAAAGAATGGCCACCCCTTACGGGGGGCAACCCAAACACACTGGAGAATGAACATGAAGAAGACCCTCGGCATCTTGCTCGCTCTCGGCGCCCTCAGCAGCCTCGGCGCCTGTGGCTACGGCGCGGCGACCACGGTTGGCACGGACAAGGTCGTCGTCCTTCGTCAGGACGGCTTCCTCTTCGGCGCCCTCCGCAAGGCGTTCGTTTGCAAGGTTGGCGACTCGGGCCTCACGGGCTGCGCGTCGCAGGAGAACCCGTGATCCAAAGGCCTTTTGGCCTCTTGTGATCGAGGGGCGCGGGATTGTCTCCGGCATCGCAGCCGGGGCCCGTAACGCGCCCCTTCTTTTTTCCATGAGACAAGCGTTCCTTCTTATTTCCGCCGCAGTCGTCGCGCTCGCGCCCGTCGCGTGCGATTCGTCGAGTGGTGCGGAAAAGCCGGTCGAGTACGGCGATCCCGTAGGTATCCGCCTGGAGGCCAGCGCGACGTCGCCCGAGGTCGAGCTGGCCGTGGCCGCCAGCAAGGGCGTCGATATGGAGGCCGCCGTGATGCCCCTGGCCTCCGTGCTGCACAAGGCCATCACCGCGTGTCCAGGCTTCATCGCCGAACGTGCGTCGGGCGACGTCGCACAAATCGCCTTCAGCGTGACCGACGGCAAGGTCACGAGGCCTTCGCGGGGCCAGACCCCCGGCGAAACCTGCGTGGGCGACAAGCTCGAGGGCTCGCCCGTGGCCTTGCCTGGACGCTTCGACGCGGTGGCCGAGATTCGCCTACCGCAGAAAGCTCCGGCGACGCCTTGAACGCCCTTCGCTGGGCTTTCGGCGCGCCCTTCATGGCCCTGCTGCTGCCTACAGCCGCCGTCGCCGCCGATCCCCCTCCGACGCCCCCCGAGGCCCCCGCCGCCGAGACCCCGGCGCTGCCGCCACCGCCCGAGCCCGCAAGTCCGGAGGTGCCCGCCGAGCCTCTCCCGCAGCTTCCTTCCTCCGGCGAGCCCCTGCCGCCGCCCGTCGACGTCGCGTCGATCCCCTCGGCCGACAAGGCCGTCGATGGACCGGCCATGCCGCGCAGCACGCTCACCTGGGATCTCAACCTCGAAGGGGCCCTCGGCAAACGCCTGCTCGATGGCGAAGGTCTCGGCGGATTCGGCCGTATTCGAGGCGGTCTGCTCTACATCGACGAGTCCGATCTGGCTTCGCCGAGCTTCCTCTCTCTCGGTCTCACCTACGATCTTTCGGATTTCTCCCCGGGCACCTTCGGCCTGCAGGGGGAGCTCATGTCGCTCTCATCGGGCCTCTGGGGTCAGCTCGGCGTGGCCGTCGACACGCAGCCCAAGCCCGCGATCATGGGGGCTTTCGGCTTTAGCCTCGTGGGCGCCGAAGCACAGCTCCGTTGGGACGAAGATGAAGGCCGCTATTTCGCGCTGTACGGCAAGATCCGCATCCCGATCAGCGTGATCGCGCGGGCCCTGCGCCAACCCTGAGGCTCGCGCAGAGCCCCTGTTTTTCAGCCGCCGCCGAGGGGCGTCACGGCGCCTGCGCCATCGACCCGCAGGGCCACCACGCCCGACGTCGTGCCGACCAGCAAGAGCGCGGCGTTCCCCATGGGAACGGCGCGCACCTCGACGATGCTCGACAGCTTCGAGCCCGCTTTGTCGTCGCGACCATCGGCAACCACCACGTCAGGCAGGTCCTTCAAGCGATCGGCCGGGCCCACGCGCAAACGCAGGCCACCGAGGTAGCCACCGCTCCACGCGACGAGCAGCTTGCCACCAACATCGGCGGCGGTGACGTTCTGCGCGTCCGCGGGCACGATCTCCGCCGCGCCCGCGAGCATTTGGCGAAAGCCGACGCTCTGTGTCTTGCAGCCGGCGGCGTCGCAGCGGGCTTGGTTCACGGTGGCGTAGTCCTTGGCGCCGTCCACGGTGTGATCGATCGAGGTGAGCGTGGCCTCGTTGCCGCGGCACGCGAGGGCGCCGCCGCGCGCCGTGGCCTTTTGCGGAGCGGACCAGCGTCCTCCCGTGAAAAACGCGACCCAATCCGAGGCTTCGCCGCGCACGCGAATGGCCAAGGCTTCATCGGTCTTGCACGCGGTGAGGTAGGTCTGGCGCTCGGCCAAGGTGGGCTTGTCGACGCCGCCGATCTCGATGGCGGCCCCGGCGTCCTTGCCGCCGGGCCCGAGCTTCTGACCCATGAGCTTGCCGTCTTTCGTGCGGTAAATGAGCCAATCCCAGGCGAGCCCCGCGTGGGTCGGATCGCCCATCGTTTGAGCTGCAATTGTTCGCTCCCCGCCGGCTCCCTGAGCGGGCTTGGAGATCAACACGAGGTCCTTGTCTTTGCGCGTCGCCATATGAAGCGAGCCATCCGCCCATGCGCTCGCGCCGAGCGCGACGGCGGCGCCGACCTTGTCGCCTCCCTCCGGAGGAAACACGCCGAGCTGGCCGCGATCACCCGCAAAATAGAAGGGCCGCGCGCCATCGTCGGTGGTCCCGATCAGGCGCAGCCCGGGGGACAGCGCGGCCACGTTCGAGGGCAGCTTGGAGCAGCGCGCTTCGCCCTCTTTCACGGTGCACAACGCGGGGCCGTCGGGGATGTCTTTTTGGTCCACGAGGAACGCGAGCTTTCCCGCGCGGCTCTCTGGGACGTAGGTGTTCGAGAGCGACATGTTGGCCGACCCGAGGCGCGGCAAACGGCCCCACGCATCGCGTGTGAACACCGGCTTGGAGACCTCGGGGGGCTTGGGCGCGTCGGCGGCAACCACCGCCACGAGCTTCGTCACCTCGGCCTCTTTCCAGACCTTTTCGATGGCCTCGTCGTAGTCGCCCGCCGCGTTCGTATCGTCTTTGAGCGCCTTGGAGAGGGCCGTGGCCGCTTCGCCGAGGCCCTTTTGCCCGTCTCCCCCCGCGTGCTGCCCGAGCGACGCCGCGAACGGCGCGCAGGTCGCGGGCCACGCCGCGTCGCCTGCTTTTCCACGACGTTCGAGCGGCAAACCGAGCACACCGAGCTTCAACTGCCGCACGCGCGAGACGGCGGTCTCGCCCGCCGCGAGGGGCTCGGCGCCGAGCAAGCACGTGTTGAGCTCGTTCCAGGCCTTCTGGCGATCGGCGTCGGCGCTCGATTGGAACGCGAACAGCGCGGCGTACAAGCCCGCAGCCAAAACCCCGAGGCCGAGCCCTGCGGCGATGGCGACCTTGGTCCAACGTTTCTCGCTGCCCAGCTCGACGAGGAGCAATCGCGTGGGAAGCTCGGCAATTTCCGGTTTCTTACGGGCCATGATGGCGGAGTATCTCGCGGGCGGAAGCCAAACGGCAACAACCCGGCGACGCTTTCGGGGTTGCAACGCCGAAAGATCGCCCGAATGGTCGCTCCCGGATAACCTCCCTCGGCCCGTGTCGTCCCCCATGAGCCCCATCGACGTTGGACACCGCCTCGACGGTCGCTACGAGCTGCTCATGCCCTACGCGCAGGGCGGCATGGCCACCGTGTGGGTCGCACGCGTGCG
>CAYLJT010000662.1:0-5095 GCA_964383995.1 uncultured Polyangiaceae bacterium | reverse complement strand
ACGGCGGCGGCCGAGGTCGCGCACGAAATTCGTTATCCAATAAACTATTTTCGCTCGACGTTTCCCCGCGGAACGACGGGCGTCGCGCTCGACTCCGAAGACGTCGAGATCATCGCGGGCGAGGTGGACAGACTGGAGCGTTTGTCTCAACGTCTGCGTCACCTCACCACCATGCGCGCGCCCGAACGCAAGGACGTCGCCCTCGACGACTTGGCTCGCACGACCGAGCTGCTGCTCTCCGAACGTCTCGCGGGGCGGCGCCTCGATGTCCGAGACATGCGCGGCCACCTGCGCGCCGATCGAGACCAATTGATTCAAGTGCTCACGAACCTCGTGGCCAACGCGCTCGACGCGGCAGGCCCGACGGGGCGGGTCGGTCTGGGATGGGAGAGCACGGAGAGCGGTGGTAGCTTGTATGTTTGGGACAACGGACCGGGCTTCGGTGAAGACGCGGGCCGCTTGTTTACGCCTTGGTTTACGACGAAGAAGGACGGCACCGGGCTCGGCCTGGCCATCGCCAACCGCTTCGTCATGGCCCACGGGTGGAGCATCCACGCCCAGCGGCGCGGCGACGAGACGAGGTTCGACATCGCCGTTCCTGGGGAGGATGTGCATCTCGATGGTCAGGTAGTGATCTCATGAAGATTCTTATCGTGGACGACCAGCGATCGGGTCGTAAGGTGCTCCGCCAGATGCTGGCGACCCTGGCCGGGGTCATGGTCCTCGAGGCCGATAGCGTCGCTAGCGCGATGGCGGTCATCGAGGCCGAAGCGCCCGATCTGTTGCTCTTGGACCTGCGTTTGTCCGAAGACATGCGCGATCGCGGCGGGCTCGAAATCCTCCGGCAAGTGAGGGGCTCCGGGCGCTCGACGCCGGCCGTGATGATCACGACGATCTCCGAGGTGAACGACGTGCGCCAGGCCATGCGCCTCGGCGCCCAGGATTACGTCTTCAAGGACGAGCTCGGCCCCGAGATGTTCCTACCTATCGTCGAGGGTTTCCGCGAGCGCCACGACCTGCGGGTCGAGGTGGGCGTGCTGAGGCAGCGCATCGATCGCGACTACGGCGTGGCAGGCATCATCGGCTCTTCGCCCGCCATGGACCGCGTGCGCGCGCGCATCCTCAAGCTCGCCGACGCCAGCGCCACCGTGCTCATCCGCGGCGAGACCGGCACGGGCAAAGAGGTCGTCGCGCGGGCTCTGCACCAATTGTCGAGCCGCGCGTCGCATCCGTTCGTCCCGCTCAACTGCTCGACGTTGCCCGGCACGTTGATGGAGTCGATGCTGTTTGGTCACGAGAAGGGCTCATTCACGAGCGCCGATCGCAAGCAGCGCGGACAGTTCGAGCTGGCCGGGCAGGGCACGCTGCTGCTCGACGAGATTGCCGAGATGCCGCTCGATCTCCAGGCAAAGCTGCTTCGTGTGCTCGAGGAGCGTACCTTCCGCCCCATCGGCTCCGAGGCCGTGGTGCCGCTTCGCGCGCGCGTCCTCGCGGCCACCCACGTCGACATCGAACAACGCATCGCCGAAGGCCGTTTTCGCCAGGATTTGTACTACCGCCTAGCGGTCGTCACGATCCAGGTGCCATCCCTGGCCGAGCGCGGCGACGACCTCGTGGAGCTGCTCGGGTTCTTTTGCAACGACATGAAGCGCCGCTTGTCCTTCACCGAGGACGCGGTCGCGTGGCTCCTGCGTCGAAGGTGGCCGGGCAACGTGCGCGAGCTGCGAAACCTCGTGGAGCGTCTGGCCTTGTTGGCCGACAACGACCGCATCGACGTCGCTGCCCTGATGGAGCATGCGGGCGAAGATTTCGTCGATTCCGCCACGGAAATTCACAAAATCGCGAGGACTATCATCTCGCTCCCCGACAAGCTCGGCTCGAAGCTCAAGCTCATGGAGCGGGCGGTCTTGCACCACGCGATCGAGACTTGCGGCGGCAACAAGACCGCCGCCGCGCGGCTCGTCGGCGTCGATCGCAAGGCCCTCGAGCGACGCTGGGCGCGCTTCGACGACGCGCCGAGCAGCAGCCGACGGCCCACAGGCACCCTCGACGAAGACGAAGAAAATTGATCGTTGGATGTCAAACGATGGCTTTGGCCGTCGTGAGCGAGACCCCGCGACATCGATGGATCTCTGGACGTCTCGCCCAGCGTTACGGGTGTACGAACACCACGGTGCCCGTCAGCGCGCGGGTCGCGCCGTGCCAGCCGGCGGGCACGGGCGGCTCGGTCCAAAAGAAGAGCCTGCGCGCGTCGTCGGGCGCCAAATTGATGCAACCGTGGCTTTTGGGGCGGCCGAAGGCGTCGTGCCAGTAGGCCCCGTGGAGCGCGTAGCCGCCTTCGAAATATTGGACGTAAGGCACGTCGCGCAGCTCGAACTCCTCCCCGACGACCTCCGAGTCCATCGTCACCGACACGTGTTTTGCGTGGATGCGAAAGATGCCGCGTTTGGTTGAGCGCGTGGTGTCCGGGTCATCGAGGCCGTGCTCGCCCGTCGATACGAGAGTCGCGAACACGGCGGTCTCGCCTTCGTAGGCCACGAGCACCTGCTTCGTGATGTTCACGTCGATCCATTTTTCGCCGTTCTTCGCCCAGCCCGGCATCTTCTTCGCGGGATCGATGCGCCCCGCGTGGCGGTCGTCGATGTAGTCACCGCTGTCGGTCTCGTAGTGCAGGACGCCACCGAAGAACTTCTGCTTGCCGGTGAGCTGAACGGCTGCGCGCCAGGGCAGATCGCCGACGCTGATGAGCTTCTTCTTGGCCTCCGAATAGCGCCAGCGTTTGCCGTCGGGCTTGCGCACCAGAGCGAAGGGAAACTTCACGTCCTTGCCGATCTCCACGCCGTGGTGCTCGGAGCCGCGAATCGGGCGAAAGCGGTCGGCGGGCATCAGGCGCAGGTCCGTCGATACGTTGTAACGGCGCCCTTCGTAGAGAAACGTGTCCACGAACGCCACGCCGTTTCGCCGCGAAATCTCGTCGATTTTGACGGCGTCGCTGGTCTTCACCAGGCCCGAGAGGTTCGGCACGCGCCCACCCTCGCGCAGGTAAAACGGGAGCTCGGGATCGGTGACCTTCTCGGTCCACGCCTCCCATGCGTCGGTCACGTCTTTGTTGCGCGCGTAGGCGAGCCACACATCGAGCCCGTACGATGCCCCGCTCACCTTGTCCTTGCGCCACTTATCGATGTGCTTGTCGAGGTTGGGCTCGAAGGTCTTCAGGTCGTCGGCGGTGGGGATGCGCGCGTAGACCGGCCCCCCGCGCGTGACGGTTCCGTAGACGTAGGGCAGGCGGCTCTTGAGGTCGGGGCCGCGTTGCAGGGCCTTCACGATCGGATGTTCGAGATCGGTCGTCGCTTCATCCCCCAGGCACACGTAGCCCGCGGGCTTGATCTTGCGAAAACCGCCTGGACAACCGGCCTTGCCGGCGATCCCTTCCTCCGCCTCGACGATCGCGCCGGCACGCAAATAGCCGAGCTTTTTGGCACCCTTGTCGGGTCTCGCGTAGACGTCGGTGACGAGCGCGATGCTCGCGACCTTCGGCGCATCCGCGGGTATCGCGGTGGCCTCGTGGAAGGTGCCCGCGAGGTCCACGGGCGAGACCTTGTCGGCCACCACCACGTCGTCGCTGGGCTTCGCTTCTTCGCTCGCCGCCGTCGACGGTGAGGCGGGCTCCGTCGCGAGCAGGGCAGGGGGTTCCGTGTCCTGTGCGCCGTCGCAGCCGACGCCCAAGAGCGCGGCGGAGAGCAGGGAGAAGCGGGTCCAACGGGGCACGGCTTTCGAAAAGCACGTGGGCGCCGAGAGGACAAATTTTCTGCGTCGCGCTACGCGCCCGGTCGGCCGAAGCGCAGCACTAGGCCGAGCCAACCGCGGGCCAGATAGAGCCCGTTGTTGAGCGCGTAGACCCAGAAAAACACCTCCAAATGGCCCAGCGCCGCGAACACGTAGAGGTGGCTCGGGTAGTGGTTGATGAAGCGCAAAAACGTCATGAAGAGCTCGAGCAGACGACCCACGACGCTGGTGCTCGCGGCCGCCGCCACCGTCTCGTAGTGCGCTTCGACGGGCGTCTCCTGGCCCGTCAGCTCGGGACGACGCACGAAGTTGGTGAGCGAAATGGCGGAGGCGATCACGGCGACGGCGACGATGCCAGCGATCGCGAAGCGCGGATCGCCCGGCGCCCAGGGCTTGAGATCGATGCCCCAACCGCCGACGCGGTAGGCGCGCAGCGCGAGGGCGCCCGTGAGCAACACGGCCTTCAGCTCATCGGTGAAAAAATCGAAGAGATGGCCTTGCTTCGAGGCGATTTTCTTGTGTCGCGCGAGCATGCCGTCGACGCAGTCGAAGAGGTACGACAGCTCCAGCGTGGCCACGCCGAGCAGCCCGCCCGTGAACGACGGCGCGCCCACCAACACGACGCTCGCCGCCACGAAGAAGGTGAGCGAGAGCAGCGTCGCTTGGTTCGGCGTGAGCGGGGTGCGCGCCACGATCGAGACCACGAAGGCCGCGATCGGACGCATGAAATAGGTGTTGAAGACCTGATCGTGCTTCTTGCGAGTCGCAAGGTAGATGGCCTTCGCTTGCCCCAACATCGGCGTTACGTCGCGTCTCGATAGATGGTCTCGTCGTCGAGGCGCACGCCGCACTCCACGCAGAACACGTTGCCTTCGTAGACCTCGAAGCCGCAGCGGTTGCAGAACGCCATCGGGATCGGCACAGGGGCGACGATCACCGGGGTCTCCGGCGGGATCGGCGTGGCTCGGCGGGGCTCGGGCTCTTCGGTGGGCGGATCTTCGATGGGCTCGCTGACCAGCGCCAGCGTGCGCGCCACCTCTTTGTCGGCCTTCATCACCGCGTCGAGCAGCTCGAAGGGCTCCATGCTCGTGCGATCACCGGTGTCGGCGCCGTCGGTCACGTCGGGCTCGCTCTCCGCGCGCGCGGCGAGCGCGGCTTCCAGCGGCGAGCCCGGATCGAAGGTGTCTTCGAAGCCCATCACTGGCGAGGCGGTGACCGTTGTCTCGGACACCGGGGCCAGCTCCACGCGCACGATGAGGGCCGTGATGTTGTCGGTTCCACCGGCCTCGTTGGCCATCGTGACGAGCAC
>CAYLJT010000661.1:0-5096 GCA_964383995.1 uncultured Polyangiaceae bacterium | reverse complement strand
GTCGACGAGGCGCAGAACCTCACGCCGCACGAGGTGAAGACGATCATCACGCGCTGCGGTGAAGGCACGAAAATCATCCTCACGGGCGACCCGCACCAGATCGACAACCCCTACGTGGACCACGCGAGCAACGGCCTTTCGGTGGTCGCTGCGCGCTTTGCCCCGGAGCGCATCGCAGGCCACGTGGTGCTCTCGAAGGGCGAGCGCAGCGCCCTCGCGGAGCTCGCCGCCAACCTGCTGTGAAGGCGCGCGTCTCGCCGCCGCCTTGGGTCCTCACGCTGGATCGTGCCCTCGGGGCATTGGCGTCGAAGGTCGCTCTGCTCGAAGCGACGACGCCCGTGAACCTGCGCGCTGAGATCGCGCGTGTGACGCCCGCGTTCGAGGCCGGAAACGCCGTGGCTCCCGCGTTCGAATGGCCCCCGGCGCGGGACCTCGATGGCCTGCGCGGGGCCCTCGATGGGCTCGCGGAAATGGCTGAAAAGGAAGGTGATTTGGGCAGGGTTTATGGTCGACGCGCGGCGGAGCTGGGGGCCGAGGTGGACCTCATGCAGCGTGTCGGCAGCAAGGCCTTCGCCGCCCGCGCGAAGCGCCGCTACAAGGCTTCCTCGGCCCTCGAGGCGGCCGCCGCAGAGCGCGCGCAAGCGTGGCTCGCGACGAGCTCTCCGATCGACGAGGGCCCGCGCACGGCCTCCGACGACGAGCGCGATCCGCGGTCGCTCGTGCGCCGAATGCGCGCCGAAATCCAGCGCTTGTCGCTGCCCTTCACGGTGCGTGTGCGCGCCGAAATGGCGCCTTTGGCCGCGGTCGGCGACGAGATCGTGTGGGTCGCCGCGGGCCGCTCGCTCACCGAAGAGCAGACGCAACGCACCGTCACTCACGAGCTCCTCGGCCACGCCGTGCCGCGCGCGCGGGCCCGCGGCGCGCCCCTCGGCATCTTCGCGTTTGGCACCGCAAAGGGCTCCGATCACCAAGAAGGTCGAGCGCTTTGCATCGAGGAAGAACGGGGTCACCTCGTCGGTCGACGTCGACGCGAGCTCGCGCTGCGCCACGTGGCCGCAGTGGCCGTGCACGACGGCGCGCTGTTCGTCGAGGTGGTGCGCATGCTCCGAGGCTTCGACGCATCCACGGCGGACGCGCTGAGCCTCGCCGCGCGGGCCTGTCGCGGTGGTGGGCTCGGTCGCGAGCGCGTGTATCTGACAGCCTATTTCCGCGTCAACGCAGCTCTCGCTCGCGATCCTGCCATCGACCTCGCGCTCGGCGCAGGCCGCGTGGCGGTGGACGCCGTCGAGGTTCTTCGTCCGTGGCTTCCGGAGCGCTCCTGACCCTGGTAACCTTGCAGCGATGTTATCCCGAGCGGCGCCTTGGTTCGCGTTGATGGCCCTCGCGGGAGGCGCGGGCTGCGCACGCGGGGAGCCTGCTCCCCAGGGGACCGCGACGCTCCCGCCCACACCCGAGCGCACGCTCGTCGTGCACGAGGCTCCGCAGCGCGCGCCCGCGTTGGTCGATCGCGCCCTCTACGCGCGTCTCTCGAAGGACGCGCAGCGCGCCGTCGATGAAGCGCCCGTGCCCGTCCTCGTGCCGTCTTTGGCTGTGGGCATCGAGGACGCGGTGGTGATGTCGCGTGAGAGCTATTACGCGTTCTTTCAGCGCGATGCCGAGCGGACGCTCTCGTTGTCGGCCACGCGCGTGGCCTACCAATATCCCCACGTGGCCCCCGCGAAGGGCGCCACACGCCTCCGGGGCTTCGACGGTTTTGTAAGCAAAAACGAGGGCATACGCACGGCGCGTTGGGTCGAAGATGGCATCGCGTACGCGCTCGACGTGGAGTGCGCTGATACGAACGACAGCCTGTGCGTCGACGAAGCCTTCATTCGAGGGCTCGTCGAAGGTCTCTCGCTCGTTGGCGGGGAGGGAACGCGATGAGACGCCTGCGACTGCCCCTGTTCGCGCTCCTCTTGCTCTCGGCCCAGGCCGCGTTTGCAGACGATTTTACCTACTATTCTCCAGGCGATTTGATCAACGGCTCGGGCGAAGGCCGGGTCGACGACGTCATCTACGCGCCGGGGATGCGCTTTCCCATCGAGTCGGCGCCGGCCTTCGCCAACTCCCAGGTGTACAATCCAGGAGGCTATTTGGGCCCCGCTGGCTCCCAGTGCGACGCCGTCAATTTTCAATACCCTTGGCGCGACAACTACTGTGAAATTCGCGACTGGGACATGCCCCTCTGCCCCGCCGGAAAAGGCCACCAAGGGCAGGACATCCGCGCCGCGAGCTGCGATCCCGAGGTGCACTGGGCAGTCGCCGCGGTCGATGGCACCATCACCAGCATTGGCAGCTACAGTGTCTATCTGACTGCCGCGGACGGCACCCGCTACGACTACCTGCACATGGGCCAAGTCCAGGTCTCGGTGGGCGACACGGTCACGCGCGGCCAGCGCATCGGCAAGGTCTCGAACGAGTTCGGCGGCACGTCGACCACGGTGCATTTGCACTTCAATCTCCAGCAATACGTCGAGGGTGTGGGCACCGTGTACGTCCCACCGTACACCTCGCTGATTGCCAGTTACAAAGAGCTCGTGGGTCCGCCACCGGGCACCGCCGAAGGCGCCCTCGAGTCGGTGGATTGCCAGTCCATCTCCGGCTATGCGTGGCAGAGCGCGACCCCGGACAACGCCATTGATGTGCGCTTGTCCTTCGACGCCGAAGCCGGCTCGCTCGACGCCGCCGAGGTGACCCTGCTGGCCAACGAAGAGCGCCCCGAGCTTTGCGACAGCCTGGGCTCGTGCGCTCACGGCTTCTCCTCGCGAATCCCCCTTTCGCTCGAAGACGATAGCGATCACGCCGTGTACGCTTATGGCCTGGACGCCGAGGGAGGTGGCATTGCCGCCCTCGGATCCAGCCCAACGACGCTGCATTGCAAGGCCACCTTGCCCGAAGGCGACCGCCGCTTGATTGGCAGTTACGCCGAGTTCTTGGGCTGGGGCTTCTCGGCCTTTTGGGACATCGCGCCCATCGACGAGGCCGTCGTCGACGCCCTGCCCAAGGGCGCCGTTTGGCCCGAAAAGCCGGTGTGGCTGCGTGCCATCGAGGGCACGGTCTACCTCGTGGACGGGGAAATCTTGCGGGCCCTGCCGAAAGGCGCAGAGGCCGCTTGGCACATCGACACGAGCGCCATCGTCGACGCGACCGCCGAAGAGCTTGACGCTTACACTCCCGGCAAGCCCCTCGGTCAACGCCCCACGCTCGTTCAAGGCTCGGAGACCGCGTTGTATGTCATTGACGCGGCCCCCAACGACGAGAGCCCGCCGCCCATCAATCCCTGGCAAGACGGCTCCGAAGCGAGCGCCGAGGCCGACGCGAGCTGTGGTTGCGAGGTCCCCGGCGCCCCGTCCCACACGCCTTCGCTGTGGGTCGTTGGCGCCGGTTTGGGCCTTTGGCTCGCGCGCCGGCGCCGTTCGCAGCGCGCCGGTTCGGCTCCCTGATACGCCCTATTGCAACTTGTCGAGGGCGGACTGCAGTTTCTCGCGGACCTTCTCGGCGAGGCCTACGAGAGTCGTGTTTCCGGTCGAGGCGACCGTGCGCCGCGGGTCGACGGCCACCACCACGGCCTTCCCGTTGTCCCCTTCGTAGACGATGATGTTGCACGGCAAGAGGAGGCCGACCTCGAGCTCCGCGGTCAAGGCCTCCAAAGCGAAGGGCGGATTGCATGCGCCGAGGATCCTGTACTTACGAAAATCGGCGTCGATCTTCTTCTTGAGCGTCGCCTGCACGTCAATCTCGGTAAGAACGCCGAACCCCTCGGTTTTGAGGGCCTCCGTGACGTTGACGAGGGCATCTTCATAGCTTGTGGCAAGTTCACGACGTATTCCAAACGAGTCCATGCGATGTTCTCCAGTCCTGGGGTCCTGAGGCTCAGGCAGCGCGCCCGCCGCGGGAAAGGTCGCGCCGAGCTTTGGGCTGAGTGCCTGCCGGTTTCGAGTCCGCGCTACGATCGCTTTCCAAGCACATTTTCGAGCCAAGAGGGCGCGCTCTTCGCTTGGGGCGCCTGCCCTCGCGCGCGCTCTTCGCGGCATTTGCAGCGGTCGGCCTTAGGCACGTTGCCAAGCACCTGTTCGATGTGAGCGCCACATCCCGCGAAGGTTGGTTTGCCACAATCACCGCACGTTACTCGTTGACACATCACGCCCTCGGCTGCGATCCCGCGTTGTTGCGGGGTTTTTGCACGTTCTTGCGCACTTCGTCCATGTCCAGCGCGGAGACCTTGCGGATGAGGTCGTCGATCGCCGCAGCGGGCATCATACCTGGACGGGCCGCCAACAACACACCATCGCGCAACACGGCGAGGGTCGGAATCGCGCGCACGTCGAACGCCGCGGCGAGGGCGGGCTCGGCCTCGGTGTCGATCTTGCCGAAGACGACGTTCGGGTGGCGCGCCGCGGCGGCCTCGAAGATCGGCGCAAACGCCCGACACGGCCCACACCAGCTCGCCCAGAAGTCGAGGAGCACGATGTCCTTTTTCACGGTTGCTTCGAAGTTCTTCTCGGTCACCTGCACAGCTCTCATGACAGCCTCCATGAACGGTGAGAGCCGGGGGGCGGACAAAGGATTCGTCGACGCGCTCTTTTTTTAGTCCATCTCCGAAATCGCCCTGAAAACGGCCTCGCGGACCGCCTTCGTGACCTCTTCGGGCACGGCCTCGGCGCGGCTCCGTTGGCAAAGCGCGAGGGACGCGCGGAGCGAGTCGCAGGCGGTGCGGCACCTCGCGCAGCCTTCCAGGTGCATTTCCATCGTTTTGCAGGTCTCGGGGCTGATTTCGCCTTCGAGATGGCGGCTGAGCAGGGCCAAGACGTCGGGGCAGGCCGGGGACGGTTGGGGCGCGTCTTCCACCCCGAGCAGGGGCGCCACCGCTTGCCTTACGCTCAGCCTCGCGCGGTGCAAGCGGCTTTTCACGGCCTCGACACCGATGCCCAAGACGGAGGCTACCTCTTTGGCGGACAGGCCCTCCACGTCGCGCAGCACGAGGACCTCGCGGTATTTCGTATCGAGCGCCGCAATGGCATCGCTCAGCGCCCGCTCCACCTCCTTTTGGGCGATGG
>CAYLJT010000660.1:0-5103 GCA_964383995.1 uncultured Polyangiaceae bacterium | reverse complement strand
GAGGGGTTCTTGATGGCCTGCGCCTCGTCCAGCACGACGAGCCCAAAAGCGACGTCCGTCAGCCACGAGGCACGTAGCAGTGTGCCGTAGGTGGTCACGACCAGATCGACCGACGCGAGGGCAGTCGGGGAGATCGAGGTAAGCTCCTTGGCCGTCATGAACGACGGATGCACAAAAAGCGGTCGCAGGCTAGGCGCGAACTTTTCCATTTCGGCGCGCCAGTTGCCGAGCAGCGACGCAGGGACGACCAGCAGATGGGGTCCGCGCGCGGAGCGTCGTTTGAGCAGCAACAATAGTCCGAGCACCTGAATCGTCTTGCCCAGGCCCATGTCGTCGGCCAGACAGGCACCGAGACCGAGCTTGGACAAGAGGAGCAACCAGGCCAGGCCGGCCTTCTGGTAGGGGCGCAACGTGCCATGGAGGTCCTTGCCGGGGTCCGCCTCGCGGCTGCCTTCGGGGTGCTGGAGGTCGGCCAACAAGCCCTCTAACCAGGGGCCGGCGCGCACATGGCTCCACGCGGAGGTTGCCCCGTCCGTGTCCGAGACATTCAGCGCTCCGCGGCCTACCCCCGAGAGCAGGCGCATACCTTCCAGGAACGAGACCCCACCCCTTTCGGCATCGCGTTGCGCACGCTCCCAGTGCTCGAGGACCTCGTGGAGCCGGGCCTTGTCAACCTCGACCCAATGGCCCTTGACGAGGCGCAAGCCGTCGGCGCCCTTGAGAATCTCGGCCCACTCGTCGCGGGAGATCGGCTCGCCCTGGACAGACAGGCCCACGTTGAAGTCGAGCAGGGCGGCCGCGCCGACGTTCCCCGGCTTCTTGCTGCCGATGGTCACCGTAACCTCGGGCCGCGCCGGGCGACGCGCGTGCCACCAGTCGGGCACGCGCACCAGCACACCGCTCTGTTCGAGCAGGGGCGCTTCCTTCAGGAAGGCGTGGGCCTCGGCGGGTGTCCAGGCCAGCGGACGGTACACCTCTCCTGAGTCGACCAGCTTTCGCACGAACGCGCTGCTTTCGGCGGCGTTCTTGACGGGCGCGAGCAGCCGCAGAAGCTCGGGCTTCTTGCCCGCACCGGCGTACTCTTCGATGGCTCGCCCAAGGGGGGCGTGCTGCACGCGACCGGCCTTCGACAGGCGCGACGCGTAGGTCGCCAAAAAGGCGAATGGCGCGCGTTCGTTCGATTTGTTTTCGGCGAGGTGGAAGCAGACACGCCCCATCATTTGCCAGAGGGGATTCTTGCTCTGGAGGTAGGCCTCTACAGGGCCCTTGAACGCCGCAAGCTCCTGCACGACCTCGGCCTCGATGGACACCCACGCCGAGCCGAGCGCGTCGCTGCTCAGGTATTCGGCGCCGAGCATGGGCGGAGCGGAAGCGACGAGCGCCGCGAGCTCATCGTGCGGGACGGGCAGGGCGATGGCCGCGCGTCGTGTTTCAAGGTCGGCCGTGCGGCAGAGCATGCCGAGGAACAGCCGCGAAATGTCGCGCCCAAAAGCGAGGGAGGGGGAAAGCTCCGCGCTGAGCAGGCGGGTGCCGAGGTAAAGAAGGCCCGCGCCCACGCTGAAGGCGAAGGCCTCGACCAAGCCCGCACCGAGCGAGGTAGGAGCGCTTTGCGCCGGTCCACGAGGTGCCTCGAGGTGGAGCGTACCGCGGGGGGAGACGGCGAGCGCGAACGTGGAGAGCTCCGAGCTTGCCGTCAAGAAGACTTTCCTTGGTTGGGCAGCGAAATCACAGCGAGAACGCGTGGAAACACGGGTAAAGCGTAGACGCTGTGCGGGTGTCTGGGAAGGAAATCCGCACGCTTTTCGCGCGCGTCCCCCTCGGACCTCGGAAATAGGCGGTCGCTGCAAATAACGCTTTGGGCGCGCCGGCTCCTGGTGCCTAATGTTCAAGCACCCCTGGAGCATCCGATGTTGACGCTTCTTCGCTTTGCGAGGTCGTTTTGCGCAGTTCTGACTCTCGCCCTGGTGGCAGGCTGCGCCGACGCTCCCGTCGTCCCCGCTGCGTTTGGCCGCAAAGCGTCCCTGAAGGCCGCGCTCCAAAACGTCAAGCCTCCGACCCTGGTGCGTGTGGACGGGCACCTCTGGTTGACGGGACTGCCTGAGAAGCCTGCCTGGGGCCGAGGAACGCGGGTGCTTTTGTCGAAGCGAGAGGGCGACCGCTACACGAGCTTGGGGGTCGTGGTTGTGCTGGACGACCGTGCCACCTCCGCGGCGCCGGTCGGGGTTGTATTTGAGGCCGCCAATACACCGCTGGACGGGGCGCTTGTCGACGTTGCGGAGTTTGAAACGCGGTTTCAGTTGCGGGGCTCGTTCGGGAAACTGACGCAGGTGTTCAGTCCGACCGCTGTGGCAATCGACCTTGGTCGCGAAGCGGGTGTGGAGGTCGGCAACATCTACCAGATCCGATCCTCCACGGGCACCGAAGCGATCGGTCGCGTCCGGGTGCGTGAGGTCCACCCCGGATTCTCGGTGGCCACGGTGATCAACCCTGGGCCCTTCGTGGTGGGGCAGGAGGTTACCTACCAACGGCGATTGCAGGATGACCGAATGCTGCGAAAGCCATTGCGGATAGTGATTTGTGACTTTGCGCCCCCAGCGGGCAGAGGGCAGCTCGCGGCGGTGGGTCAGACGTCGGCCATTGAGCTCGCGAGAAGATTCAACGAGCTCGCCCAAGCATGGGACGGACTAGCCGTATCGCGCTCTTCGCAAACTGTCAGCAACGAGGAAGAGGCAAGGGCGGTAGGGAAGGCCCAAGCCGCGGATATGGTGGTGTGGGGAACGGCAAGTTGTGCGGGGAGCGCTGCGTGTACCCAGCCGGCCTTTACGGTGGTGGACCCGGCGCGCGCGGAAGCTGCGCGGTGGGAAGCCAAGGCCGTGAGGTACGAGACGCTCGGTCCCCCGAAGGGCGTGGAAGGCGGGGCGGCAAACACAGCCGCGGCATTCGTATACGGTCTCCTGGGGCAGATCGCCTTCGACGCTCAGCGCTTTGGCGAGGCCGCGTTCTACCTGGAAAGGTCTCCGTTGGCGGCATGGGTAGGCGAAACCGCCTACCGGCTGGCGCGGGACCTGAGCGATAGTCAATTGCGCTTGGGTCGGCTCGAAGCCGCGCTGGAAACGGCGATGGCTCTGGAATCGATGGCCAGAGGGAAAGACCGGCGCTGGGAATTGGTCGGGATGGCGCAGAGGGCGCGTGTCCTCCAGGCGAGCGGAAGGTTGGACGACGCTCTCACGCTGCAGCGAGAGGTGTTAGCTGCCTACGAGGCGATGGGAGATCGTCATTCGCGCGCGGTGATGATGGGTGACATTGCGGCCATCCTGACAGACACCGACAAGATGGATGACGCCTTCTTGCTCCACCAAGAGCGAGTCGCCGAATACCAGGCGCTCGGCGAACAAAGGTCGTGGGCGATGGCTTTGGAAGCGATGGCGCGCGCGCTGGCTTCGGGGGGTAAGAAGGATGTACCCCTCGTGCTCGAACGTAAGGCCCTGGCCGCTTACGAAGCGCTCGGGGATCGCCGTTCTCGCGCCATCGTGATGAGCACTATCGCTGGCCTCCTTGCCTGGAAACGGGAAGATGAAAGCGCGGAAGCCCTTTTTCGAGACGCCGCGACGGTGTACGAGGCGCTCGGGGACCGCCGTTCTCAGGCAGATGCGCTGTCCTCCGCGGCGGGGCGGCTTGCCGCCAGGGATCAGTTCGCGGAGGCGGCGAGAGTCGATAGGGAGGCGGTCGCGCTGTACCGAGCCCTTGGCGCGATGAACGAGGTGGCTCAGACATTGCGTAATATCGGCCGGTTCCAGGCCGAGCATGGCGACACGGATGCGGCTCTGGGTGCTTATCAGGAGGCCTTGGCGATTTACCAGGATGTCGTGGACCCCGTCGGTCAGGCATGGACCCTCGAAGCGGCCGCCAGCGTCCTGTTCGACAAAGGCGAGTTGGACGACGCGCTTGCGCTTGATAGAAAGGCACTTGCGATACTCCAGTCCGGGGAAGAATTCGGCATTCTCGGGCCCGATCTGCTGGAGAGCATGGCGGGGATTCTGGTCGCCAAGGGGGAGGTGGACGAAGCCGTATTGCTCTATCGCGAAGTGCTCGCAATGCGTGAAGAAGACGCGGCTGTGCGGGGTCCGGGCTTTGCGGTTTGGAGGGCGAGCACGGTCTTTCAGTTGGCCAAGGCGCTACGTCTCAAGGGGGACGGGGACGAGGCCCTCAAGCTGTTTCGTGAGATCCTAAAGGTGTACGAAGAGCGCGACGAGCAGCGACAGCGCGCCGCGACCCTCTACGAAATAGGTCTCTTGATGGCTAAAAAGGGCGGTGGTGACGCAGCCGTGGCGCTGCAACGCGATGCCGCCGCCATGTATGACGCGCCTCAGGATCTAGTCTTGAGGGCGGCTGCTTTGCGCGATTTTTCCCGATGTCTTGTGACGCAAGGCGAGCTGGACGAAGCGCTCGAGCAGGGCAACGAAGTGGTGAAGTTGTGCGAAAGTTTGGCGGATCCCCGAATGCGTGCCTCGGCCGTGGGAGATGTCGCGCGAATTTATCTCAAGAAGGGCAAGCTGGACGAAGCCCTCAAGCTCTTCCAGGAAAAGCTCGCGGTCATGGATTCCCTCAAGGATGAGCGGGGTCGCTCGGTGACGCTGATGGACATCGCGCAAGTGTACACCTTGCGGAACGATCTCGAGGCCGCCATTCCCCTCCTTCGCGAGTCTTACCAGATCGCCGTTCAGCGAGCGGAAGAGGACGGTATCGCCAATGCCGGTGAAGCGCTCGCGTCGCTGTTGGTCAGGACCGGGGCCGTCAAGGAAGCCGAGCACGTCGCGGAGCGAGCTTGCGCCGCGTTGATCAAGATCGGAGCGGACGAACGCGCCGCCGCCCTTCGTGCGCAGGTGTTCCCCTCGGCGTCCACGCCGTGAGGTGTGCCCTTCTTTTGGCGGTAAGGGGAGTCGCCCGCGCGCGCTTCCTCGAAGGCCGTCCACGACGCCGTGTTGGGCGCCGAGGGGACGTGCGTCGGGCAGCTTTCGAGGTGTCCGAGACATCCCCCCGCTCGTCCTTCATGCGCTTGCCGCGTGGACCTCGAAGGCTCCGATGGGCCTGCTCACGCCATTG
>CAYLJT010000659.1:0-5107 GCA_964383995.1 uncultured Polyangiaceae bacterium | reverse complement strand
GCCGTCAAGCTCGCGATCGCGCGGGAATCCGGCCTCGTCGCCGACTTCGCGGTGGCGTCGATGACCGGTCTTCCCCAGGCCCTCGTGACGCTGTTGGTGCTCGCGTTCGAGCTCATCGCAGGCAACACCTGGTTCGTTTTGGCCGGCGGTACCTTCCTGTTCGTGTTGTCCAGGTTGGTGGCCGATCGCGCGTCGCGCGCCGTGGCGCGCGAGACCCAGGCCATGCAGCGCGCCGACGTCGGGGTGTTCGCGGAGCTCGGCGAGAAGCTCGGCTCCACCGAGGATCTGCGCCTGCTCGGGGCCCGCGAGCAGGCCATCGCCGAGCTGGCCGAGGCCGCGCGCGGGGCCGCCGATGCCCGTTCGAGGTTCGCCCACGCCCTCGCCGTCTCCGGTCAGATCAAGAGCGTATTTTCGGCCATGTCACCGCTGATCGTGGTGGTCGCGATTCAGGTCTCCGCGGCGTCGTTCGAGGCCTCCGACATCGCCAAGTTGCTCCTGTACATGCCCTTGCTGATGGGTAGGCTCGAAGGCTTGGACGCCATTCGCGTCGGGCTGATCGAAAGGCGGCCGGTCATCGCCGCGACCGACCGTCTGCTCGCCCTGCCGCCCTCCCCCAGCGCGCCTCCCAAACCGCTCTCGCTGCGCGACGTGAAGGGGCGCGACATCCGCTTCGACGACGTGACGTTCACCCCGAAGGGTGGCGATAAACCCGTCCTCAACGGCCTGACCTTGCAAATTCCAGAGGGGGCCATGGTGGGCATTTGCGGGCCCTCCGGCTGCGGTAAGTCGACCTTGCTTCGGCTGCTCTTGCGCCTCGACGAACCTGACCGCGGCGTGGTCCGCGTGGGTGGCGTCGATGTCCGAGACATTGACCCCGCGGCGCTGCCCGAGCTGTTCGGTGTGCTCGGTCAGTCCTCACGTTTGTTCGAGCGCAGCATCGCCAAGAACCTGGAGGTCGGCAGGAAGGGCGGCACCACCGACGACGAGCTGCGCGCGGCGTTGCGCTCGGCCAAGCTCGACGATTTCGCGCAGGAAGACGCGACCCGCGGCCTTTCTACCGAGGTGCGCTTGGTGCCACCGAGCCTGTCGGGGGGCGAGCAACGGCGCGTCTTGCTCGCGCGCATGCTCTTGCGCAACCCCTCGATCTTCGTGCTGGACGAGCCCGAGGCAGGCCTACCCAGCGCCACCGCCGAGGCGCTTTTGCAAAACGTCAAGGTCGTGGCGGAAGGCCGCACGTGCATCGTCGTGACTCACGCTCCACACCTGCTCGGCTCGACCTTCAACGTGGTGATGGAAGAGGGTCAGATCGCCGCCAAGGGCAGCCACGAAGAGCTAGCGGCGTCGAGCCCCATCTACCAAAGCCTGCTCGCGGAGGGCCTGAAATCCAAGGCGCCCAAGGCTTCTCCTGGGCCGCCACCGGGCCCAATGGCGCCGCCCAGGGCGGTTTCATGAAGGCCATTCTCCGGGAGACCTTCCAGTCCTTTTCGCGGCATGGCGGTCGCCTCCTGGCCGCGGGCGTCGCGTTCTATGCGCTGCTCTCCGCCGTGCCGATCCTGGTCATCGCGCTGTACGTCGCCAGCTTCGTGACCAACGAGGCGAGGGCGCGGGCCGAGCTGCTCCACGGCCTCGCACGCTTCCTCGGACCGACGGGCGCGTCCACCCTGGGGACCCTGCTCGACCGGGTGGACACCGCGGAAGGTGGCCCCGTCGTCGGGATCTTCCATGCCCTCCTGTTGATCTACGCGTCGACGCGCCTTTTTGGGGCGCTACGTCAGTCGGTGAACCACCTGTGGGACATCGAGCCTCGGCCGCGGGCGACGCTCGGAGCGAGCGCGCTCGTCCAGATCGAGCGCAGGGTCGGCGCTCTTTTCCTAGTCATTCTGATTGGCATGATCCTGATCGCCTCGGTGGCCGCCAAGGCCTTGATCGCCGCCGCTTCGGGCTTCGTCGACGCCTACATCGACCCGACGATTCCGCTTTGGATCGCCGAACAGGCCGTGTCGTTCGTGGTCGTCGTCAGCCTCTTTGGGGCCATGATGAAGCTCTTGCCCGACGCGCGCCTGAGCTGGCACGACGTGTGGTTCGGCGCGGCTTTGACAGGCCTTTTGTTCTCCCTGGGCTCGTCGCTCATCGGCTATTACCTGGGTAAGAAAGGCCTCTCCTCCACCTGGGGTCCGGGCGGATCCATCGTGCTCTTGCTGCTTTGGGTCAGCTACTCCGCGCAAATCTTCTTCCTCGGCGTCGCCTTCACCGGTGTGTGGGCGAGGCTCCGCGGTCACGGTCTCTCCCCTGCGCCGGGGGCACGGCGCATCCCGAGGGTCGCCATGTCAAGACAACCTCTGGGGCCCCAAACGCAGGGGCCGAGCCACTTGCTGGTGGGCAATCCGACCGCCCAAAGCGGCAAGAGCGCCGCGCGCATCGAGCGCGCCGTACGCTACATGGAAGAGCACGGCGTCGGCTGCGACGTGCTCCATACCTTGCCAGACGGCGCGACCATCGACGCGGTCACGAAGGCCCTCGACGCGGGCTCCTACCGCGTGGTCATCGCCATGGGCGGCGACGGCACCTTCCGCGAGGTGGCCGCTGGCCTGTACGGCAGCCTGCGGCGGGAAGAAGTGGCGCTCGGCATGCTTCCCACCGGCACGGCCAACGACCAGGGTAAGAGCTTCGGGCTCTCGTCCGACGACGCTGCCCTGGAGGACAACATCGACGTGCTGCGCGAGGCCTCGGAGACGCGGCTCGATGCGGGCATCTTGACGTTGTTGAACGACGACGGAGAGGCGCAGAGGAGCGAGATGTTCTTCGACAGCGCGGGCTTTGGCATCTCCGCGCGGGTGCTCGCCACGCGCAACGACGACCGACGCAAGGTCGAGGCGACCCCCGGGCTGCGCGAGGTCTACCGCGACAAACTGGTGTACGCCGGAGCGCTGCTTCGCACCTTTCTGGAATCGTACGTGGTCGACGACAAGTTCACCGCCATCGTCGACGCCGACGGCGAGCGTCAAGAGCTTTCGGGGGTGTCCGACCTGATCGTCAAAGGCACGCGCATCTACGCGGGGGCGTGGGTGTTCGACAAAACCTCGCGCCACGATGATGGCATGTTCGAGATGGTGCCCTTCCGGGGCAAGCGCGACTGGACCTCGAAGGCGATCGTGGACATCGACGGCAACCCCCTGACCGAGGAGATGCTCAACAAGATCGGCGTGGTTCACTCCAAGCCATTTCGGGCCAGCACGTTCGACGTGCGCTTCGTCGTAGCGGAGGGCGCAAAGCTGCCTGCGGCGCAGCTCGATGGCGAAGAGCTGGAGGCTTCGCCGCGGGTACGCATCGAGGTGGTCCCCCGGGCCATTCGCTTGATTGTCCCGCAAAAGAGCGCGCCCTTCGCCTGAGCGTAGGCGCGCCCGAAAAACTCACGGCACGTGGCCCCAAATGTGGCAACCTACCGCCATGATACCGCTTCGACCCCTGCTACTCGGCCTATGTTTGGGCCTCTCCGCGCTGAGCGTCGGGTGCAACCACGACGAGGCTCACGGCGACACTATCAAGGCAGAAGACCTGCGCGCGCTCACCGTCGACGAGGTGGCCCAGCGCATCGACGAGCAAAAGGCCGGAAAACGGGCGATCTACCTGTTCGACAACAACGACAAAGACACGTTCAACGCCGGCCACCTGCCAGGCGCCAAGTGGGTCCAGTTCGACAAGGTCAGTCAGGCCGATCTGCCCTCCGACAAGAGCGCGACACTCGTATTTTATTGCGCAAGCGAGTCCTGAAGCGCCTGCCATACGGGCGCGGTCAGCGCCCTCAAGCTCGGTTACAGCGACGTTTACATCATGCCCGCCGGCATTCGCGGCTGGAAGAACGCGCGCAAGCCCGTCGAACGCATCGGCGGCTAAGAACGCTTCCGGAGGCCGTTGGCGCTATTTGGACCGCGCCGTGGCCTTCTGCAACAGACCGCTCACCGGAAAAAACAGCTCTTTCAGATTTCCCCGCGAGTCGGCCAACACGTCCGCGATGGTCAGCCTGTCGAGCGACGCCAAGAACGCTTCGCTCGCCTCGCGCAGGGCGCTCTTCAGGGCACAACCAGGCGCGATGGGGCAGGTGTTGGTCGCGCGATCGAAGCACTCGACGATATGCATGTCGGGCTCCAGCGCGCGCACCACGGCGCCTACCCGGATTTCTTTGGCCGCCTTGGCCAGGCTCAGACCGCCAAGGCGCCCGGGGTGCAAGGCCACGTAGCCCGCGTCGCGCAGCGATTGGGCCACACGCACGAGGTGATTCTTGGAGATGCCGTAGGCTTGGCTGACCTCCGTCGTGGTGACCACCCGACCTTCGTGCGTTCCCAAATAGACAAGCACACGAAGGCCGTAGTCAGCGTGGAGCGTCAGGCGCACGATCGAACCTCATGCAGGCGTCGTTACAAATGCGTCCATAGCGATATCCCGAAGCGAGGCTCCGGCCAAGAAGAGTTTTTTGCGAAGCACAGGCAGAATATCGGGCGCGCCGGCCAAGAACACCCGCGCTCCGAACGGCTTCGGGCCATGGGCCAGCACCACCGCGTCGAGGGCCCCCTCCACCATGCCCTGTGCTGCTCCGCGCAGCACGGTGGGAACATAGGTAAGGTTTTCGTGCTTTCGCGCGAGGGCCGTGAGCTCGTCCACCAGATAAAGTCCAGTCGGATCCAAAGAGCCGTGAAATAGGTAGATGGGACCCCGGTGCCCCGCCTTCAAGGCCTCGGTCAGCACGCCCCACAGGGGTGCGAGACCGGTGCCTGTACAGGCGAGAATCAAGGTCTGTTCGGGGCGACCGGGCACATAGACACAGTCACCCAGGGGCCCCTGAACCTCGAGCGCATCACCGGGCGACGCCTCGTCGCACAAATAGGGGCTCAGGGCCCCGCCCGGTGTACGCCGCACGTGCAGCTCCAGGGTGCTGTTCGGGTGCAGCGCAGCGACCGAATAACTGCGCGCCACACCCGCGCGATGGAGCGTTATGTATTGACCTGGAAAAATGTCGAGCGTCGCTTCGAGACGCACGAGCACCCGCGCCACGCTCGCGGACAGCGCTTGTCGGGACGCGATGGAGGTGTGGGCGCGCATGCCTTCCCCC
>CAYLJT010000658.1:0-5111 GCA_964383995.1 uncultured Polyangiaceae bacterium | reverse complement strand
CTCGCCGGGCGATACCGGGTCGATGCCATCCTGGTCGAAGGGCCGGAAGGACCGTTGTTACGCGCCACTGACCTGCACCTTGCCACGCTGGTGACGGTGCGCTTGTTTCGACCCGACCTGGCCGACGACGACGCGCGGGCCGAGGCGTTTTTAGCGATCATGCGCCGGGTCTCGAAGATCAAGAGCCCAAACCTGGTCGCCATTTTGGACATCGGTCGCTTGGAGGTCGGCGCGCCCTACGTGGTGAAAGAGCACTTGGAGGGCGCGCATTTGGGTGACCTGAGCAAGACCCGCGGCCCCCTTCCCCTGCACGTCGCTGCGCGTTGGATTCGGCAGGCGGCTCTGGGCGTGGCTGCGGCGCACCAGCAAGGGTTGGTGCATGGCGACCTGCGCCCCGACAACATCTTCGTGGCCCAACAAGTCGACGGTCCGGAGCTAGTCAAGGTGCTCGATTTGGGTGTCTCGCGCAGCGCTTCCATCCCTCCGGGCACGGACGAGAGCACGAACATCTTGGGCACGCCGGAGCGCGGAGCGGGGACCCCAGCGGCGAGCGCCGTGGATGGTCGCCAGGACCTCTTCGCGCTGGTGGGCATCTTCGCCAAGTTAGTGACCGGCAACATGACCTGGAACACCGAGCACCTGCAGGAGGGCGCCAAACCGCCGACGAGCAGCGTGCTGAAGCCCCTGCCCACGCCCATCGCCGACCTCTTGATGCGCATTTCTGCCCGGCACGAAAAAGGCGGAATCGGTAACGTCCAGGCCCTGGCCGACGCCCTCAAGCCGCTCACCAAGCCGGCTGTCTCCGAGCCCGTGATCACGGCACCTGTCTCGGACGACGAAGAAGAGACCAGCCTTGACTTTGCGCCCCCGGAGCCAGCCCCCGACCCGACGCCGGAAGAGGTCGACGCCAAGGTGGAGGAGTCGACGCCTTCGGACGTGGTGCTTCCCATGTCGAAACGCATGGGGCCGCTGATGGATAAGTCGCAGCTCGTGAAGCCCGCGTCGCCGAGCTCAACGTCGGGTGTCATGAAGCGACCTTCGTTTCCACCCGCGGCCACGGCGAGCGGGGCGCCTTTGTCCGAGACAGTCGTGCCGGCTGCGGCGGGTGGGAGGCGGGCGAACCTCGTGGTGCTCGCGCTCGTGTTGTTGTTTGGGATTGCGATTGGGTTGTTGTTGTCGTTCAAGAGCAGTTAGCTTCGATTAGAGGTGCTTATGCGTACGCGGCTTCTCGCACACCGATCTTCGCGTGCTGGGCGCGGAAGAAATTGGCGACTATTCGCGCTTGCCACCGTGGAACTCGCCTTGCTCGTCAATTGCCGTTCTGTTGTCGGCATCGACGATGCAAGCCGCCAAACGCAAGCGGCTGGCGGGGGCGGTGCGACATCGAGCGGGGGTGGACAGGGCGGCATGAGCACGGGAGGCGGTGGCCAGGGCGGTATGGGTGGTGGTGGCCAGGGCGGTATGGGGGGCGGCGGCGAAGGGGGTCATGGGGGTCAAGGCGGCATGGCGGCCACGACCGGTGGTGGGCAAGGCGGAGCTGGGGGGAGTGGTGGAGAAGGAGGGGCCCCCGCCTGCAATGATGGCGTCGCGAATGGCAACGAGACCGGCCTCGACTGCGGCGGCCCGAACTGCCTACCATGCGCCAACGGGCAGCCCTGCGCGGTCGCCAGCGACTGCGTGAGCGGCGGGTGCGATGCGACTGGCATGTGCGCTCCTTGGGCAAAGCACCTCTACCAAACGCCCAGCTCCGGTGCCTTCCAGGGCGGAGCGCTGGCCGTGGGTGGCCAGGGTGACATCTATGTCGGTGGCACGCTGGACAAGGACATGGACCTTGGCGGCGGCTGCGGCGTGCTTTCGCCCAATGCGGGAGCGTTGTTTGTCGCGCGGATGGACGCCACAGGAGCCTGCGTCCAGGCCAACACCTTTGCCGAGCAGGCCGGTGTTCCGCGGGCGAAGGGAATGGTAGCGAGCCCCACCGCACTGCTGGTCGTCGGCGACTATTATGGAGCCGCACCGACGTTCGGGGGCATGGGAAGCCCTTCGCTGCCTGTCAGTCAGGGTGCAGACCTGTTCGTCAGCACGCTGAGCCCCTCCACGCTTGCAGTCGTCGGCGTACGCGGCGCGTTGGGCGGAGCGGGGAACGAATACGCCAAGGCTGCAACGTTGGATGCGACGGGCGACGTGCTTGTGGTCGGTACGACCACCGACGCGTTCGGCGGAATCGGCGGCGCCTGCGCTTGGGGAAGCAACGGTGGTAACGACGGCCTGGTGGTCAAGCTCCACCCCAACGGAAACACGTTCGATTGCGTGTGGGCGCAGGTCGTAGGCGGTCCCTCGCAAGACGCCGTGTTGTCCGTGACGACCGACGGTGCAACAGGCATCTACATTGCAGGTTATACGAACGCCGGAACCATCGACTTCGGCAACCTCGACTGGGACTGTCCTGGTGGCGAGTGCGGCTTTGTGGCCAAGCTCGATAGCGCCGGAGCGGTGGTTTGGGTCAAGCACTACGAGCCGGACAATCTGCAGCCCAACAGCAAGGTCTACCGCGTGGTCGCCGACCCAGTCAACGGCGGGGTGATCGCAGCCGGCACCTTCGATGGCAACGTAGCTTTTACGGGTCAGAGCCCCGTCAACTCGCAAGGCTCCACGGGCCTCGTCGTGGCTAGGTTGGCCTCCAACGGGAACCTGGGTAACGTGCTCTGGATTCCGGGCGACCCGTTGGTACCCTTCGGGGTCCTGACCCCAAAGGATGTTGCGTTGACCGGCAACGGCGACATCTTGATTGCGGGCGGATTCAAGGGACAATTCACCGTAGGAATGACACCCCTCTCCTGGGCGGGTAGCGGAGGTTGCGACCCGTACTCCGGATACGAGGGCGAAGGCTGCCACGCGTTCCTGACCAAGCTCGACGGGAGCAACCTGAATCCGCTCGTCGTAAACGACTACGGTGGACCCGACAGCGTGCTGGCGCTTGGCATCTCACCGCTCACCCAAGGTCTGGTGCTCCTCGCCGAGCTGGAGCCCGGCTTGGGCTTCGATTTTGGCGCCGGCAGCGCCATCGCGCCCACCGTGGGTCTCGCCCAACACCAAGTCGAAGCCGCGTTGGTCAGCCTCGGCGGCTATTAGCGCCCGGTGTAAGCTCCTCCCCGCCGCTGCGTTTCAGCACAAACCCCGCTTTCAAAGGATGCTCTCGCATGGCTCTGTCCCTCGTTCGTAGGGCCGTATTCGGCCTCGTTCTCACCACCTCTTTCGCGCTCGCCGGCTGTGGTGGCGTCACCGTGAAAGACGTCAATGTGGCCCACCAGCCCGCTGGTATTACGGTGGTGGGTCATGGCGAAGTCAGCGCGCGCCCCGACATCGCTCGGGCGACCATCGGCGTGGAGACCAGCGCGCCTACCGTCGGCGAGGCCATGAAGGAGGCCAATGCTCGAATGACCGCTATCGTGGCAGCGCTCAAGGGCGTGGGCATCGAGGACAAGGACATTCGTACGCAGGCGTTTTCGGTGAACTTGGAGCGTATTCCGGAATACCCGCCGTCTCCGCCGGTAGCGCCGCTGCCCGAGCCCGGGCCACGCGGAAAGGCCGCCGCACCGACCTACGAAAGCGCGCCCGCCTACCCAACTCCGTCCAACCCGGTGTACCGCGACGCTTACCGGGTGTCCAATACGGTCAATGTCACCTTGCGCGACCTTACCAAGGCAGGTCCGATGTTCGATGGCGCGGTTCGCGCCGGTGCGAACACGATTTATGGGCTTGATTTCGCGCTCGACGACCCCACTGCCCTGGAAGCGGAGGCGCGTGACAAGGCGGTTGCCAACGGCCGCGCGCGCGCGGAAGGCCTGGCCAAGCAGAGCGGTACCAAGCTCGGCGCTGTGGTGCGGGTGAGCGAGATCATCGGTGGTGGATCCGAACCTTCGTTCAAGATGGCGCCCATGGCGCGCGAGGCGGCGTTTGCTCCGATCGAGGTTGGGCAGATCCGCATCACGGCGGATGTCCAGATCGACTATGCCATCGCCGACGAGGCCGAGCAACACGCCGAGCCGGAAGACGCCGGCGAGTAGGCGCGCTTAAGCCGTTTCGCGAGCGGTTTCGAGCTGGCCAAGCGCGTTCACGTCGGGGTCCCCACTTCAGGTCCGCGGAACACGTGCTCGCGGTGCCAGGGCAAGTAGGCTCGATGCGCGTCGGTGATTCCACGCACCCGAAGCGGCCGATCGAGCCCTAGCGTCGCACGTGCGTCGGCATCCAGTGCGTCGCTCACCACAAGCGCACCGTCGTCCTGCACCGTGATGAAGCCCCGATCGAACGCAGCATCGAAATGCGCCACCAACAGGAGGCCGTTGTACACGTCGAGCCGCTCGGCGTCAGACTGGCAGTCTGCCCAGGGCTTGATGTGGCTCGCCCGGAGGAGCTCGGGCACCCCGAGCCTGGTGACGGCGCAGCGCCCCTCCCATAGGTCCAGCAGGCCATTGCGGAAGAGGTTCTGTCCAACCCGCTGAACCATGAGGCACTCGGCCTCCGTGGTCTTCGGCAGCGCGGCGACTTGCTTCTCGAACGTGTGAAGAAGCTCGTTCGGCAGCGCCTTCGAGAGCTGGAACGCTCGTCGCAGGAGCCGATGCAGCGCGGGCGCGTCGGGCACGGTGCGTCCACCAGCGGCGCCCTTAGGCATGGGCACGACCATCGGAGTGCCGTACTCGCCGAGGGCGCGAGAGACGTTGTGCTGCGAAAACGCAGCCAGGACGACGGCGTTGCCGAAAGCCCCGAGCCACACCCGCAGAGGGCATTGCGTGCTGGCGAACACGAGCCAGTCGCCCTCCGGCCCGAGCGCCCGGTCGAACCCATTGTCCGTCGCGGCCTTCTCGAGGCGCGTCTGGATCAGCGGCGGGAGGGTCACCGAGCTTTCCCTAGCGAGCGATCGAGCCACCGCGCGCGAATGCTGACGAACTCCTGCAGGGGCTGCTCACGCAGGAGCGCGCTCTTTCGGGCCTCCCGGTCTTGCCGACTGGCGGTCTTGTCAGGGTACTTGCGCCCGAGCCTCGTACGCTCGCTGTCGAGCGCGGCGCTGCGAGCAGCCACAAGCTTCGGGTGGTTGAGGTTCAGCACCCCGTTGT
>CAYLJT010000657.1:0-5115 GCA_964383995.1 uncultured Polyangiaceae bacterium | reverse complement strand
GGGGTGTCCCGATCCACTGGCCATCGAGGGTGATATGGGAGCCTTCGGAGTCGCGTGCGATGCCCAGGTCGACGAGCTTGACCTCGGTCAGGGAAGGCTCCAAAGACTGCAACAAGAATAGGTTCTGGGGCTTGATGTCGCGGTGGACGACGCCCGCGTCGTGCAGGGCCTGGAGCCCCAACGCCGCTTGCCGCACCACCTCGACGGCCTGCCCCCAGGAGAGGGGCTTCGAGCGCTGTCGCGTTCCGAGGTCCTCCCCGACGAGCCACTCGAGCACCAAGAAGGGCCTTTGGTGTTCGTCGAAACCGTGCTCCAGACAACGCACGACGCGCGGATGGTGGATGCGCGAGAGGAGCCGCGCCTCGCGCGCAAAGCGCTCCGCCGCCGCGGGATCGGAGGTTTCGCTGCGCAGGCGCTTGAGCGCCACGAGCCCACCGGAGACACGGTCCCGCGCTCGAAAGATTTCGCCGAACGCACCTCGCCCGATGGCGGCTTCGACCTCGTAGCGGTTTTCGATGACCTCCGGGCCCGAGCCCATGACACCATTAGCTCACGAATCCCGCCCGGCGTCACGCGGTCCGTTGCTGGGCTGTCCTGGAAAGCTCGATCGAAAAAACGAGGGAGACGGGATTCCTTCCCTTCCAGATGGCGTCGATTGGTGAGGTCGCGCGGAGCAGTGACGCCTGCCTTGTCCGTAGACGACGCGAAAGGATTCGTGTAATGCTCGTCTTTTATCTCCTCCTCCTCCCCAGCTCAACATCGCAGGAGCCCCATGGCACCATGCCCCGGTCGTCCAACGTCACCCCTTGGCGCGCACGTCCTGGTCTCCCCATCGCTAAGCACCCGCCGAGGGGGCGGGGCGCGGTTCCGAGGTGGGCCACCTTCCCAAGGGGCTTGCCTTTGGGTCCTGCTGTTATGTGCTTTGCTTGTGGCCTGTAGCCACGCGGAGCCGCCCAACGAAGAGCAGGCCCCGGCGATCACGGCCGCTACCTCCCAGGCGCTCACCACCTGCGTCACGCTGAAGCGAGCCGCGCAAAACCCGGTGGCGGACGCTCAGGTCAGCTTCGACGTGGCGGACCCGAGCAAGGCAGGGCAAAACTTCGGTGCGGGCATCCTGATGCACGTGGGTCAGGCGGGGTCGGCGACCCACCGAGCTTTGTTTCGGGCCAACCTGGCGTCCATCCCTGTGGGGGCCACCATCGTGTCCGGAAAGCTCGAGCTACGGCAGGCGGCAAGCCCGGTCAAACCGGTGCTCAACGTGCGCGAAGTGTTGGCGTCTTGGTCCGAGTCCACGGTGACCTGGAATTCGATCAGCGGCTCGTTTTCACCCAACGTCGCCGCCACCTTCAACACCTCCTCGACGGCCGATGGTCAGCTCGCTTCCATCGATATTACCGCCCTCGTCCAGGCATGGGTCAACGGCGCCGTCAACAACGGTATTGCCATCGATGCGGCGACGGCGGGGCGGGCCTCCTTCGGCACGTCGGAAGCAGGACCTCTTACCGCCCGCCCGCAACTGGTTGTCTGCTACGCCCCGGCCTCTTGCTCCAACGGCATCCAAGATGGCGGCGAGGCCGGCGTGGACTGCGGAGGCCCCTGCCCCGCCTGCAACCTCTGCGCGGGTGTAAGCTGCTCTGCTTCGGATGCTTGCCATGCGGCGGGTGTGTGTGACCCACTGACGGGCGCTTGCTCCAATCCTCCCTTGGCCGACGGCACGCCCTGCAACGATGGCAGCGCCTGCACCCAGGTGGACACCTGCCAATCTGGAATTTGCAGCGGCGCGAGCCCCATCGCCTGCGCGCCGCCCACGGTGTGCCACCTCGCCGGCGTGTGCGATCCGCAGACCGGGAGCTGTACAAATCCGGTCGCCCCCGACGGCACCGCCTGCGACGACGGTGACCTGTGCACGGGCGGCGACGCCTGTCTCTCCGGTACTTGCCTGGGAGCCACCCCCGTCCCCTGTGCCGGCGCGCCCCCCGTTGTAACCATCACCTCACCCATCAACCTGGCCGTCTCCGCCACGGCCTCGGTGGACGTCTCAGGAACCCTGAGCGAGCCCGCGACCGTGACCATTGGTCAGACCGTGGCCAACGTCTCGGGTCTTACCTTTACGGCCACCGTACCACTGCACGAAGGAACCAACATCCTTGCTGTGTCCGCGGTCAATCCTTTTGGCGCCACGGGCTCGGCCTCGATCGTCGTGCTGTACGACACGACGCCGCCCAGGGTGGCGATTGTCAGCCCCACCCAGCACGCTTCCCTCGTCGGCACGACGACGACGGTCACTGGGACCGTACAAGATCTGCTGATCGGAACCGTGGACGCGGGGGACTGCACCGTCACCGTGAATGGCGTCCTTGCCAGTGTGGCCAACCGCGGCTTCCGGGCGGACAACGTGCCTGTCGCCGCGGGCGCGGGCACCATCACCGCCGTGGCGACGGACCGGGCGGGCAACACCGACACGGCGTTCATCGAGGTGACGGGACCTACCGGACCGAGCGCCATGATCGTCGCCGCGGGCGGGGATGCCCAGGCTGGAATCATCAACCAGGCCCTGTTGCAACCCTTGTCTGCCCTTGTCCTGGACAACGCGGGTGTGCCCGTGGCGGGCGTGCCCGTCGAGCTCAAGGTGACCCGCGGCAACGGCAGCTTTGGCAATGGCGCACGCACGCAAACGGTGCTGTCCGACCTGTCTGGAATGGCATCGGTAACGTTTGCGCTCGGCTCTCGTTCCGGCACCGCATCCGACCAAGTCAGCGCTACCGCCGTAGGTTTCTTCGGCACAGCGCTGTTCTCGGCGGACGCGTTCCCTGACGCCTCGGGCTCGGCGATTCTTGCCCCGGTGGCAGGCAACAACCAGCGGGGCGCTGCCGGCTCGCTGGCTCCTGCCCCCCTGGCCGTGTTGCTGTCCGATGTCAGCGGCAACCCCCTGCCGCTCATGCCGGTGACCTTCACCGTGATGCAGGGTGGCGGCCTCGTCAACGGCGCCACCTCCGTCACGCTGACCACCGACGCCGACGGCCGCGCGTATGCGTTGTTCGTCTTGGGACAGGCCCTCGGTAGCAACGTGCAGTTGGTGCAGGCCAGCGCCGCCGGAGCTACCCCGGTCAACTTCGTGGCGACCGCCGTATTGGCGGGCCCGCCCGCGCAAACCGAGGTGAGCGGCGTAGTTCTGACCAACGAGAACGACCCCATCCCCAACGTGCTGGTGAGCCTGCTCAACACCAACTTGAGCGCGCTGACCGACGCGGAGGGCAGATTCTCCTTGATGGGCGCGCCCGTAGGGCACGTACACCTCGAGGTCGACGGCACCACCGCCGGCCCCTACCCGCCCATCTCCTTCGAGCTGGATCTGATCTCCGGTTACAACAATGCCATGGACAGGCCCGCCTACCTGCCCCTCGTCGATTCCGACGGCATCGCCATCGCCAACCCGGTCAGCGACGTCGTCATTCATCGGCTCGACTCCCCCGGCTTGGAGCTTACCGTGCCGGCGGGCTCGGCCACCTTCACAGGAGGCTCGAATACGGGCGTCGTCCAGGTCATTCGCGTGCATCGCGACAAGATTCCGATGGTGCCGCCGGATGGCACCTTGCCAAGCTTGTCGTTTGCCATCATGCCAGCCGCCGCCCACTTCGACCCGCCCGCCCCCATCCGCTTTCCCAACATCGAAGGCCGCGCACCAGGCGAAATCGTCACCATCTACTCCTACGATCACGACCTTGGAGCGTTTGTCGGGGTCGGCACCGCCCAGGTGAGCGAAGACGGGCTCGAGCTGCGCTCCGAGCCCGGACAAGGCATCGTCAAGGGTGGCTGGCACCTCGTTCCCCCCGCGCCGATCGAGAGCGTGCTGTGCGTCGCCGCCAACAAGTGCCAGGTGCGCAGGTGTGTCGGTTGTTTCCCGGGCCCCGTCACCTGCAATCTGGTGAGCCAGGGCCTGAACATGGCGGGCGTGCCCATCACGTCTCCGCCGGGAGCGCCGGTGCTGTTCGCGCCAACGCCCGACTCGGACTGCTACCTGACCGCGCCTCAAAGCTGTACACCGGGCGTGCCCTGTGTCGCGGACGCCACATCCATGCTGGGCAAACCATGCACCCGCAGGGCGGACAGCCTGACCGTTGCCAACCCCCTTTGTGGGCTCACGGGCACCTGCGAGATGCCGACCGGAAGTACCATCCCGGTTTGCTGTCCGGGAGGGGCCTGGAGCTCCACCAACCCCGGCGGGCAGTTCTGTCCCAACGGAGCCGCCTGCCCCGTTTCACCGGGCAATAGCGTTTGCTGCGCGAACCCCTGCGACGTCAACGGTTGCTGTCAGTAATCGGAGGGCCCCACCCATGAAGACCCAGACCCTCACCTGCGCCCCGTCCTTGCTAGCCGTTCTGCTCGCCACAACGGCCGCCCATGCCCAAGTCATCCAACCCGTACCGGTGGCCCCCGAGCCCTTGCCGCCGGTGCCGGGTCTCAACTGCACGGCCGAGTCCCAAAACGTCAGCGGATTCATGAACGACGATGGCTCCTTCTTCGTCTTCAACGTGCCCGCCAACCAGGGTCAACTGCGGCTGCGCGCCACATGCACCGACGCCTTCGGCAACACCCTCAGTGGTCAGTCCGAGCTGGTGGTACCCGTGGCCGGTCAGCGCACCGACGTGGGCAACGTCGACTTCGGCTCCGCGGCGCCCATCGCCGCACAGCTCAGCATCGCGCCCCTGGCTTCCACCATCGTTGGCGTGGGGGGCACGCTGCAGCTCGCGGTGGGCTCGCAGTTCGCCGACTTCACCACGGGCGACGTGACCGCCGCCAGCACCGGAACCAGCTACCGTTCCAGCAATCCGGGCGTCGTCACCGTCTCGCCCGACGGCCTGATCAGCGCGGTCTCCACGGGCACCGCCATCGTGAGCGCGCTGAACGAGGGGGCCATGGGTCTGATGACGGTCACCGTGCTCTCCGCCAGCATCGCCGACTTCAGCGTGAGCCCCGCCAGCGTCTCGTTGATTCAAAATCCGGTGTACGACACGGGCAGCGCCACGCTCATCGTCACGGGCTCGCTCAACGACGGGTCCTCGGCCGACCTGACCTCGTCGATGAGCGGTACCACGTATGTCTCGGACAATCCGT
>CAYLJT010000656.1:0-5123 GCA_964383995.1 uncultured Polyangiaceae bacterium | reverse complement strand
GGCCTCGACGACCTCGGGGGTAGGTGCGCTGTCGAGGAAGACCCGCGCCGTGACGGGCACGGTGTTCTTCGCGCGCTCGACCTCCAAGGCTTCCTGGGCCAGGAGACGGTTGGGGACGTGGTGGGTGTTTCCGTCCGCGCTCCCGAGGTCCACGTGGGTAAGACCTACCCGCCGCACGATCCCGCTTCTTCCGCCGAAAATGACGCGATCACCCTCCCTCACTCGCCGCAAGAGGGTAAGCTCCAAGCCCACCACCATGCTCTGAATCGAGGGTGCCAGCACCAAGAGCACGCAGGGCACGGCGAGCGTGACCCCGGCAATGGTCAGGAGCGGCGCCGTTGCGAGGAGCATGCGCGCGACGATCGTCACCACCGCGATCAGGCTGCCGACCTTGGCGCCACCTACCCATACGGCAAGCTTGTGGTCGGGGTCGAAACCGAGCCGCCAGGCCACGTTGGCGAAACCCACCCACGCCTGGGCGAAGAGAAACCCGGCAAGAATCACCAGGCCCACGGTGGCAAATACCATGGGTGACAGGGCGCCTCGCACGGCGTCGATCTCCACGAGCAGGCGTTCGGCCAGATCGGGCGTGGGAGCCAGCTCGGCGGGCACCTGGCTCATCGCCACACCCCTTCATCGTGCAGGCCCTGGAGGGTCGCTCCGCGGATCCGCGGCGCGACGTGCACGAGCTCCGTCGCGCCCACGCCCTCCAAGATCGAAGCGGCCAGCAGGAAGGAGACATGCCGCTCCGTCTCGGACAGGGAGACGCCGAGCAGGTCGGACAGCGTCGGCCGATCCATCGGACCGAAGCGCAGCAGCGCGACCAAGAGGGCCACCTGACGCGCTGGAAGGTGGGAGAGAAATGGTAGGCCGCGGGCGAAGACCCGCTCGATGTGCGGGACGACTTCGCCCCCTTCGGTTACCTCCACGGCGCGCATCCAAGTGTCCAGAGCGCGCGCGATGTTCCCCCCCGTCGCGCTGGCCATGACGCGAAAGAAGACGCGGTGGTCGCTCTCCCGACGCAGCCTCCCGATCAGGCGGGTGGCGACGTTTTTCGGGTGGACGATGTCCCGGCCGCTCAGCCGATGGCGAGCCTCGACGGCCTGCAACAGGGCGTCGGCCTTGAGCGGCTCGATGGTCACCACGCGGCCGAAGGCCTGCCGGACCGGCAGCGCATCTTCCAGCGCCTCGAGGGCTCCCTGCTCCACGGCGACCAGCCAGAAGGCCGTGGTTTGCGTGTCCACAACGAGCGAGAGGAGCTGCTCCAGGGACGCGAGCCCCGCCGGCGTGGGCGCGATCCACTGCTCCAAATCGTCGAGAACGATCGCGGTTTTCGTCTCGCCAAGGGCGGCGAGGATGGAAGACGCGCGGGGCTTGCAGTCAAGCTCGTAGGCAATGGCGTCGAGGAACGACACGGAGCCCGACCAACGCAGACGGGTCGGTCGCACCACCCGCGGCACGCTCATTTCGAGCTCGCAGAGGTTCAAGATCGAGGTGCGACCGGCGCCGTGCTTGCCGACGATCAGGGCCGAGCTCGGCCCCCCCGCGAGCCAGCTCCGCTCGGCCCCGAGGGCCGCCTCCAATTTGTCGCGATTGGCGGTGAAAATGCGGTGATCGCGGATCGGGCCCGGATCGAACAGGCGCGCGTAGGCGGGGGGAAGCGAGGTCATCGCCCGGGCCCTCTCCACATAGGCCCGAATCTCCCCGGCGTCGGGGGCCTCTTTGGCGTAGCGCAGGCGAAGATCGTGGGAGAGGTCGCCGCCGCTCACACGGCGCAGGAAGGTCCGTAGAGCGACCACCGTTTGCGAGATCTTCGCGCGAACTGGCGAGAAGCGCGCGCGGGCGCTCCTTCCGAGCCGGCCAATCCCCGACTCCGCCGCACGCACGACCGTCGTCGCACCCTTCCCGCTCGTGTCCTCGGCGAGCGCGACCAGGACGGCCTCCGCGCGCTCGGCGATCGCGTCCCGGCGTCGCGCGGCGCTTGCGGCGATCTCGGCCTCCATCGCCGCGAGGCGGGCGATGCTGCGCGCCACACCCTCGCGCAAGGCGTCGTCTTCTTCGGCGGACGCCCAGGGAGCCGCCACGCGAGCCTCGACCGCGTGCACCGCCACGTCGATGGCCGAGCGCACGCGCGCGCCCGTCTCGATGAGCATGGCGGAGGCCTCGCGCACGTCCTCGTCGATGGCGGGGAGGAGCTCGCGAACCAGGCGATCGCCCGCGATCTCTCGCAGCGAGACCGTGCGCGTCGCGATGTTCGCCGGACGTTCGACGAGCAGAGACTTCTTGAGGTCGCGCAGCACCGTGAGCGACTCCGGAATGTCCGAGACAAGCTCGCGCAGATCGACCGCGAGCGCGTGCAACGCCGTCGAGGCACGAAAGTGCGCAGCGGCGACCTCCAGGGCCTGCTCCGCCTGACTGGGGAAGGCGCTGCGACACTCCGCGAGCACGGGCACCAAGACCTCGCCCGGATCGATGGGACCGTCGAGCCGCTCGCCGAGGGCCGCGATGCGCTCGCGCACCCGCCCGATCGCGGGCGCGACCTCGTTCGCCGCGTCGCTCATCGGCTTGAGCAAGCGCTCTTCGACCGAGCGGCGAACGCGTTGATCGGCACCAGCGACCACGCAAGCGAGGGACAGCGAACCGCGGGCCGCCACAAGCTTTGCGGCCCAGGTCTTGGCCTCTTCGGGGAGGCGAGCGAGGGAGGCCTTCACCTCGGCGGACGTGCGCGAATAGCGGAGCTCCGAGGCCGAGAGCTCGGGACCATCGACGGTGGCCAGCACCTTCACCAACCGCGCGTGGGCTTCCACGAGCCTGCCCTTCGCGCGCTCTTCGACGTCCGCGGCGAAGGCCGCGAGGGCCGCGCCCACGGCGCCGTGAGCGTCGGCGGGGCTGAGCTCGCCGGTGGCCGTGCGGCGCAGCAGGACGGCCGTTTGCGCCTCGGCGTGGGCCCAGGCACGAAGCGTTTCCAAGGCGATCGCGGCCATCGCCGGCTCGAGGGTCACGCGCGCGGCGAGCCGCGCGGGGACCTTGCGAGCCCGCGATTGGGCCGCCTGAGAGAGCTTGCGCGCCGCAAGAAACAAGCGCTTTCGCAGCTTCACGAGGCGCCCCTCGCTGCCCTCGATCTTCAACGAGCCGGGCTCGAAGGGTGCGACGACAACCTCCGGCCAGGCGCCGAGCGTCGCCGCCAGCTCTTCGAAGAGCCGTTTGAAGAGCTCCGCGCGCTGCGCGGGATCGCCGCCGCGGGGCTGTGTTCCCCAGTCGCGCAGGCCCTGCGACAACGACGGGCCGGTGTTTCCCAGAGGAGCCGTCGCCGACGCCGCCAACGCGCTCGCGAAGGGTTTCAGCTCCATGGCGATGAACGCGTCGATGATCGCGCGGGTACCCTCGAGCGATCGGTGCACCCGCTGCGCGAGGGGGCCGTGCTCGATCGCAACCTGCAGCTCGGTCGGGCGCTTCGAGGCCGGCGCCGCCGCGCCCTTTGCGCCATTGGTCTCGGTCACGCCAGCGGGCTGCTTGATGTCACCCGGGATCTCGCCGAGGGCGCGCAAGGCCCGGCGCAACGTCACGGGCCCGACGAGCAAGTTCACCGCGACGACCGCCATCCCGGTCGTCGCGATATGCGTGCTCAGCTCGGCGACCTGGCTCGCCGCAATGCCCACGAGGCCCAAGGTCACGCCCGCTTGCGGTAGGTAGCCGAGCCACGCCATGCGCTGTATGCGCGGCTCTTCTCCGCCGATTCGCCCACCAAAGCGGCTCGCGACCACGTAGACGAAGGCCCGCGCCACACAGAGCGCAAAGGCCAGGGGCAACACGGACAACGTGCGCCCGAGATCGACGCTGGCGCCGGCGATCGTGAAGAACACGACGAAAACGGGCAACGCGACCATCTCGATGGGCTTGAGCAAGGCATGACCGTGCTTCGAGAAATTGCGCACCACGAAGCCCGCGGTGATGAACACGAGGAGCAGCTCCAGGTGCAGCGCCTTGCCGACCTCGCTCACGACGAGGATCGTTGCAGCAACAACGAACAGCATCTCGGCGTGGACGTAGCGAATGTACAGGATCAGAAGCACGCCGAGCACGCTGCCCGCCGCAGCGGAGCTGCCGATCTCGATGGCGACGTCCCACAAGACCTCCGCGTCGAGGGGCACACCGGGCGCCAGGAGCGTCTTGGCAATGGCGACCGTGAGCGCCAAGAGCACGACGACCACGAGGTCCTTCAGCACCGCCGAGCCGAGCACGAGGTCCATGAGGCGCCCACGCGCGCGGCTCTCGTTCATCACGGCCAGCGAGATCGAGGGCGACGTGCCGATGGAGAGCGCGGCCATGATCAGCGCCATCGCGATCACCTCGCTCTGGCTCGTCAGGGGCAGCACCGGTGAAATCGTTTGAACTGCAACGAGTGTTCCCCCGACCACCAGCCCACCGAGCACGACCTTGATGCCGATGGTGGCGCCGAGCGTCCGCCCTATCTTGCGGATTTGCCGGACGTCCAGCTCGAGCCCTGCGGAGATCGCGATGAGCCCCAGGGCCAAGGTGTTGAACATCCGCATCTCTCCCACGACCCGCGTCGAGAGGATGTCGGCCGCCGAAGGGCCGAGCACGACCCCACCTACGATGTAGCCCGTGACCCGCGGCAGACCGAGGGAGCTCGCGACCTCCGCGATGGTGAACGCCGCGAGCACCACGAAGCCGATGGCCGCGAGGGTGAGCGGATCGTGCGGGTTGTCGGAGGAGGTCGAGAGGTGCGTGACGCCAATCATGACGGCGAGCAGCACGGCGAGGACGACCGCACGCCTCATGAACGGGCCTCCGCGTCGCCCGGCCGCGACGAAGCCTGCGGCGCCTCCGAGATCACGTTGGCCTCGCCGGCGTCGAGCAAGACGCTGCGCAGCGCCCGCACGCTGAACAGGTCGCTCACCAAGGTGCCGAGGAGGACCGTCGTCAAAAGCACGGCCGCGCGCTCGGGGAAGCGCTCGGCAAAACTTATCCCGATGGCCACCGCGAGCGTGCCTTGGGCCAACAGGCCTTGGCCGAAACGCGCGATGGTGATCTTGGGCTCGACGATCTGCCGAACCGCGAGGCGAGCCGACGCGAGCAGCGCGAGCCAGCGAATCACCGCG
>CAYLJT010000655.1:0-5126 GCA_964383995.1 uncultured Polyangiaceae bacterium | reverse complement strand
CCCTCCCTCGTACTGCACGGCGGCGGCAACACCTCCGTCAAGAGCGAGGCGCTCGACACCTTCGGCAAGCCCGTCTCGGTGCTCTACGTCAAGGGCAGCGGCTACGACCTTCAGGGCATCTCCGCCCGTGGCTTCCCAGCCTGCCGCATGGATGTCCTGCGCCAGTGCTTGGAGCTCCCCACCATGAGCGACGAGGACATGGTCAAGCGACTGCGCCTGTCTATGCTCGATCCGGAGAGCCCGACCCCTTCGGTAGAGGCCCTGCTGCACGCGCTGTTGCCCGGCAAATATGTGGACCACACCCACGCCGACGCGATCTTGACGCTCGTCGATCAACCCGACTCCAAGGCGCTCATCCAAGCGGCCCTCGGCAAGGTGCGCTTCTTACCGTACGTCATGCCAGGATTCGTGTTGGCAAGGAAGGTCGCCGATCTGTTCGCGGCAGAGCCCTTGCGCGACGGTGAAGCGGCCTGCCTCGTGCTCGACAAGCACGGCATCTTCACTTGGGGAGACACCGCGGAACAAAGCTACACGCGCATGCTCGACGCCGTGGCCAAGGCCGAGCGCTTCATCGAAAAGAAGCGGGCCAAGGCCTCTTACGTCCTGGTCACGCCGCCCCGCCCCGAACGTATTTACGAGCTTTTGCCCGTGCTACGCGGCGCGTACACACGGGCGTCGGGGCACGGCGTCGTGGCCACCGTACGCCCCTCCGACGCAGCCCTGCGCCTTGCCACCAGCCCGAAGGCCGCGGCCGCCTTGGCGCGCGGTCCCATCACGCCCGACCATGTCATCCGCACCCGCGGCCTGCCCTTGGTGCTGCCCAAACCAACCGGAGACGCGGCCAAGGACGCGGCCACCTACGAGAAAGCCATCGTGGCCTTCGCCGAGGCCTACCAGGCCTACTTCAAGCGCTGCTCTTCGAGCCACAGTGGCAGGCGGCGGCAGCTCGATCCTTACCCCAAGGTGATGCTCGTTCCTACCCTGGGCATCGTGGCCGTCGGCGCCAGCGTCGGGGAGGCCGAGACGGCCGCCGATATCTTCGAGCACACCGCGCAGGTGGTAGAGAGCGCCGAGGGCCTTGGCACCTACCAACCGGTGAGCGAGCTCGACCGCTTCGACGTCGAATATTGGAGCCTGGAACAAGCCAAGCTGGGCAAGCACCCGACGCGCGCGCCGCTCGACCAGAAGGTTGCCCTGGTGACCGGGGCCGGCTCGGGCATCGGGCTCGCGACGGCGAGGGCCCTCTTGCTGTCCGGTGCGCACGTGGTCCTGACCGACAAAGACGCCGAAAGTGTCGAGCAAAAGGCCAGTGAGCTGGCCTCGCTCAAGGCCGGCCGCCTGGCCTGGTGCCGGGCCGACGTGACCGACCCCTCCGACCTGAAGGCGGCGCTCATCCACACCGTGAACCGCTTCGGGGGCCTCGACATCGTGGTGTCCAACGCAGGGGCGGTCTTTCAAGGTCAATTGCACGAAATTGCCGGAGAAAATCAGCTCAACGCGTCTTTCCATGTCAATTTCTGGGGACACCAGAACGTGGCGCGCGCCGCCACCGAGGTCCTCCTCGCCCAGGGCACGGGCGGTGTGCTCCTGTTCAACGCCTCGAAGAGCGCCATCGCGCCGGGCCCCGACTTTGGCCCCTACGCCGTGGCCAAGGCGGCTACCGTCGCGCTCGTCCGCCAATACGCGGTCGATCTGGGCCCTCGGGGCATCCGGGCCAACGCGGTCAACGCCGACCGTATTCGAACCGAGCTGTTTGGGCAGGGTGTGCTCGAGTCCCGAGCCAAAGCCCGGGGCCTCTCGCCGGAATCTTACTTTACGGCCAACCTCTTGGGTCGCGAGACCCTGGTCGACGACGTGGCGCAGGCCTTTGTCTACCTTGCCACGGCCGAGGGGACCACCGGCGCCTTGCTCGCGGTGGACGGCGGAAACCCCGCGGCCTTCGTGCGTTGAGCCCTACCTACTGGCCTCGGCTACCGGTAAACGTCTCCTTGGCCAAGAGCCCGCCCAGAATCTGCCATTCCGGTGCGTTCTGCGGGTGCCATTCGAGGCGCGCTCGCTCGAAGTATTGCACGGTGCGCGTGCCGAAGGCATCGGTGTAGGTAAACTCCTCGGTGATCGGAAATCCGAACAGGGCGAGGCTCCCTCCTTGCCCCAAGCCATGCGATTCCCAATAGCTCTTGAAGCCCCCGCACAGGGTGTGACGGGTCTCGGGGAAGTACTTGCAGCCGGCCTTGTGCGGGTCGTCGAGACCAATCCACTTGCTGTCGCCGCCGGCGACGACTTGCTTGTAGTCTTCGTCGGCGCGATCGCGGCCCACGAGGCCGAGGTACACCGTGTTGCCGATGAGCTCCAGGCGCTGGCGCTCGAACCATTGCGTGCAGCTCGTGTAGCCCGATTGGTTGGTCTCGATGCGCGCGTTGGAGATGGGTAGACCGAAATTGGCGAGGCCATTGTTTGCCTTCCAGTAGGAGGCGATGGTGCCTGTCAAGGTGTAGGGGACCTCGTTGAAGGTCACCTTGCTACCGCCCGTCCCGCAACTGTTCGCCGTGCTCGGCGCGGTCTCCGGGGCGCCGCCGAAGCGCGCGGACATCCCGCCATTGACGACCGCCTTGACCGCGTCGCGGGAGGAGGCCCGATCGGCGCGGGTCATGTCCTCGTGCGGGAAAGCGCCGCCGAAACCGCCATGGAAGATGGTCGCGCCGGCGATGGGGTGGTGGGCGCTGTCGCCGTTCCAGGTGTTCATCCAGGTGTAGGCGTTGGAGAAGAAGCTGGCGTCGAAGTTCGCGATCGAGCGGTCTCCGCGCGACATCTCGGTGATCACCACAGGCACGTTGCGGAACTTGCCACCGCAAGCCTCATCGATGCCTTGGAGCTGCGCGCTGACCGCGCTCGACATACCGTAAGTACCGTCGGCGCCCGGCGTGTCGAGCCAACCGTAGGCATGCAAGGCGATGGCGTCGACCGTGTCGTTGCACAGATGGCCCAGCACGTAGTGCATGTACCGCGTCTCGCCGTACCCAGCAGGGCTCGCCGCCTGCAACATGACATTGACGCCGCCGTAGCCAGACGCCGCGGCGTCGGCTCTGATCTGATCGCGCATGCCGCGGTAGACGTCGGCGTACCAAGCCGGGTCGATGGCCTGGCGTCCGTAGGCCGTCGGCCAGATGGCGCCGCAGCTTGCGTCCATGCCAGCCTCACCGCACAGGTTGATCTCGTTTCCTACCACGAATGTCTTAGCAAAGCGGCTGATGGGGGTGCCATCGGTGGTGGAGAACAGGGAAGACGACACCCGTTGGCGCCACTCCCAGAGTCCATTCCAGTCGCCATTGGCCGGCACCGAAAGGTGCTTGGAGCTGTCGTAGTCGAGGCGCGCGATAAGCTCGCTGTTCGTGGCCGCAATCTTCTTGAGTCTGTCGCAGGTGCTGCCGGGGACGCACTGCCCATTCCAGTGAAACCAGCCATAAGAGTCCGGGTGGTGGGCCACGAGCTCCAGGACCCAGACGCGCTTCTGACCACCACCGAGCCAGTCGGGCAGACCCGCCGCGGGATCCCCAGGGAAGTTGTGGATGCCCACGAGGGACATGGTGCCGTAGGCCGCGCCGTCCGAGTCAAGGTCCTCGCCCGGCTCGTCATCGATGGCCGAGACCGTACATCCGAGGAGACCGAAGGCAACCAGGCTGGACAGCGAAGCCAACCGACGAAGGAGGGAAGTTGTGTTCATGCCCTCCCGTTGGCAACCCGTGTGCCCCCTTGCACGAAGCGCAAAATGGGCCGTTTTAGTGCTATTTTTGTGCGGCTGGACAGACCGCGAGGGTGGGCAGCGCCACCTCCGATCCAGGCCGTTCGTCCACCCTGAGGACCCGCTTTTGGATCCTTTTAGGTGCCTTCAGCTCTGCCTTCATCGAAAAAAATTGGCACGTCTGGATCGAGCCGGTAGCCGTCGTCGCGCCGTTCGATGAGGTCGCGCAGGCCGAGCTTGCGCAAGGTACCAATCGCGACATACACCCGGTCCGCCCCCTGCTCGGGGGTCAGGTCGTCGTCGGGCCAGCCCGCCTCCGCCAGGGCCCGCGCGGACACCGGCCGCCCTGGGCTCTGCCAACGCGCGTCGATCAGCGCCGCGAAGAGCAGGCGCAACGCGCGGCGTCGGGCCAGGGAGATTGTCTCGGACAAGGCGGCGCCTTCCACGGCGGGACCCCTCGGTGGTTGGAAGAACGCGCCGTCGCGCGCGACCACGAGGCCCAGCGGCGCCGCCTCCCGCGCGGAGGCATGACGGATCTCCCGTTCTTCCCTATAGGCAGTGAGGGCGGCGCGCAGGGTGCGGAGGGCGAGGCGCGCGTCGGTGGACTCGGCGCGCAAAGCCGGGCCGCTCGCTCCTTCGCCTGGCCGGGGTCGGACGAGGGAAGCTCGGGCGCGCTGCTCGGCCACCTGAAACCAACGCGCCTCGCTGGCGAGGTCGCCCGCAGCCGCCGCGCGCCGTGCCTCGGCCAGCTCCAAATGACCCTGGTAGAGCTTTTGCGCTTCGAGGACGAGCTCCTGACCTACCCTTTGTAGCTCCAGCTCCGCGGCCTCGAGCGCCGCCCTCGCCCCCTCGATATCGCCGAGGCTCGCTCGAACGGCGCCGAGCGGCGCCAGCATCAGCCCCTTCCACAGGCCCTCGCGCTCCGACAACGCGAGCGCGTCTTCGAAGCCGCGGAGCGCCAAATCGAGCTCGCCGCGTTCGAACAAGCACCCTGACAGGAAAGCGCGGTGGACCGCCTCGGTGTGCCGCGAGCCCAGCCGTTGACTGAGACCAATGGCACGCTCGTAGCCCGCTTGCGCCTCTGCCAAGTGCCCGACGTCTTGCAAGAGCGCGGCAAGGTTGCCGGTCATCATGGCCTCCGCGCGCTTGTCACCGAGGCCCTTCGCCAGCGCGAGACCTTCCTCGAAATGCGCTCGCGCGGCCTCGATCCGCCCCTCTTCGAGCTCAGCGACGGCCAGACGATTGAGCCCCTTGGCCTCGGCAAGACGGTCCCCCTTGCGATGCATGGCCAGGGCCTGTGCGAACAAGAGCCGCGCCTCCGGCACCTTGCCTGCCTCCAGACGGTTCGAGCCCATGGCCCCCAACACCCGCGCTTCGAGCGCCCAAG
>CAYLJT010000654.1:0-5127 GCA_964383995.1 uncultured Polyangiaceae bacterium | reverse complement strand
GTCGATGAACGCAGGCCCCGCAGCCTCGGCGACGCGCGCCGCTTCGGCCAAACGTGTGGGATCCGAGCCGTAGATCTGAATGGCCGTGGGTTGATCGTCGGGGGCGAGCTGGATCTTGCGTTTTGCCCTTCGACAACCGCGCAAGAGGCCCTCCACGTTCACGAACTCGGTTACGCAGAGGTGCGCGCCGTGCTCGCGACAGATGCGGCGAAACACCGCGTCGGTCACGTCTTCCATCGGCGCCAGGACGACCGGGCGGCGGGTGAAGAAATCTTCGAAGATCATCGAAGGATGAGCGGTTTTTTGCCCTTGCCGATGAGCTGCGGCTTGGGCTTGGTGCTGCCCGTGGGCGTGGGCTTCGCGGTGCTCGTGGAGGTGGCCGTAGCCGAGGGTTTGGGCTTGGATGTGGCCGTGCTCGTGGCCGCGGGCTTTGACGCCGGAGGTGGCGTGGTCGCCGCGGGGACGGTCGGGACCGTGAGCGCGGGATCCGCGGGGAGGTCGCCCGCGCTGGGATCGGCGGGCGGATCGCTCGCCACCGTCGCCGCAACCGGAACCGGGATCGCGGGGGCCGCGTTCGCCTCGTCCGAGCCGGAGGACGAACGACCCTTCAACCAAAACGCGAGCGTTAGTCCCCCCGCGAGGAACACCGCGGCGGCGACGCCGATCGCCACGAGCGGCGGCCCCGCGTTGCGCGAAGGCCGCGCGGCCGGGGCGGGGCCAAAGCCCGGTGCTGCACCATAGGCAGGGCTCGCTGCCCCTCCGTAGGCCGGTGCGCCTTGGGGCGCGTAACCAGGCTCTGCTGCCGGAGGTGGAGCGCCCAAATCGGCGTCCACCACGGTGGCCGCGACGCGCCGGCTACCCGAGGACGGGGCGCTCGCGAGCGCGGGCGCAGGGGTTGGCGCGCTCTCCGCCGGGGGAGGCGGCGCGGGCGCCGCGTCGGAGCGGATCACATCGGAATAAGGGGGCGCGCCCGCGTCGGTGGGCCCGCCGGGCAGGGGCTCATCGATCAGCGTGTTCAGCGGACCGCGACCCCCTTCAGGAGCGCCAGCCGGAGCCGCTGCACCGGGCATCGGCACGAAGGGATCCACCGGCGCGGAAACCTCGGGCGCCGCGCTTTCGCTCCCGCTCGGGGCCGGTTCGGCCTCGGCGACGGGCTGAAACACCGGCACGCCATCCAGCAGGATGGGCTCACCGATTACCGTTTTTTGTGGCCCGCGCGGGGGCTCAGGAGGCGGTGCCCAACCGGGCGGCGGTCCACCGGACAAGTCATTCACGCGCCGCATCTTATCAGGCCTCCCACGTGACGGCGACAGCCACGTGGGGCCGCCAAATCGTTTGAGATCAAACGATTTGGCGCGCTAGTTTTTGCCCGGGCGGATGATGATGAAGGGCGGTCGTCCCGAGGGCTTGGCGGTCGGCGTGGTCGACGTCTGCGTGGGCTTGGCGGTCGGCGTGGGGAAAAATGGCGGAAGGGTCGTCGGGATCACCAAGACGCCGCTCGGAAACACGGGCGTCGTGCTCGTTTGCGTCGGCGCGGGCGTGGTCTGCGTGGGCACCGGCGTCGTGTGCGTCGGCGTCGTGTGCGTCGGCGTGGTGGCCGTCGACGTAGGCTTGGTGGTGGTGGTCGGACGGGTCGTGGGGGTCGGGGGAACCGTCTGCGTCGGCGTGGGCTCGGGGATGGGCGTCGTCGCCGCTGGATCCTGCGTCGGCTCGCTCGTGGGCGTCGTCGGGACCACGGGCTCGATCGTGGGCGTCGGCAACGGAGCCTCGGTCTCTCCGCGTTCCTTGCCGTACTCGTGGGCCACATACACCCCGCCCATGACCAGCGCCGACACGGCCGCCGCGATGAGCAGCATGGTCGCGAGGCCCAGATTTCGCGTGCCTTCGCCGCGTCGCACGGTCTCCGGCACGGGTTGGCCGGGGCCGCCCATCATCATGGGCGCGGGGCCCATGCCTTGGGGAGCGCCGTAGGGCGACGTGGCCGTGGTGGGGGGGCCCGCGTCCACCGTCGCGGGCAATCCACCCGCGAGGCTCGACACGTCTGTTCCGCCCGGCCGAGGGGGACCAGCCGCCTCGGTCGCCGGGGCGAGGGGTCCGCTGCCCGGGTCGGTCGCGGGCATCGCGGGGCTCGCAGGAACCGTCGCCGGGTTGGGCTCGGGCGTGTCTTGGGCCGGCTCGGGGGTGCCGGCCAGGGCCGGTCCTTCGAAGCCGCCTGGCACCGTCCCCGGCGCCGCTTCGCCCGCAGCACGCGCGCTCGCGTCCTGTGCCGCGGCCGGCGCCTCGTCCTCTGGAGGCAGCGTCTTCGGGATGGCACGCACGGGCGAGCCGGTGGTTGCCGCGGTTTGCGCCAAGGGATCGACGGCGACGGGGCCCGGCGTCGGCGTCGCCGCGGGCGCCGGGGTCGCCAACGACGGCACCTTCGCCGCGCGCGCCGCCGGCTCGATGGCTTCGCGCAGCTCGCCCACGTTCGCGAATCGGTCGCCCGCCGCTGGCGCCATCGCGCGATGCACCGCCCGCGCGAGGGCCGGATCGATGCCCGGCACGAGCTCGCGGAGCTGCGCGATTTGCCCCGCCACGTAAGCGCTCGCGATGGAGTGGGGCTCGTCGCCGCCCACGGGCCTGCGACCCGCGAGCATCTCGAAGATCATGACGCCGAGCGAGAAGATGTCGGCCCGCGCATCGACGGCGTCCGCCTCGAACACCTGCTCCGGCGCCATGTACTCGGGGGTGCCCATCATCACGCCGGGGCGCGTCAGACCGCGCTCCAGCTCGCCCGTCACCTTCAGCTTGGCGATGCCGAAGTCGAGCAGAACGATGCGTGTCTCCCCCTTCAAGCCCTGCGTAATCATCACGTTGTCGGGCTTCAAGTCGCGGTGCACCACGCCGGCCTTGTGCGCCGCGTCCACGCCCTCGAGCATTTGAATCGCGTATTCGAGGGCATCGACGTAGGCGAGCCGTGTGCGCTGGCGATAAAGCTCTTCGTAGAGCGTTTGGAGCGATTTCCCCCGCACGTACTCCATCACCATGAAGGCCAGGCCGGCGCTCGTTTGATCGACGTCCGCGACGCGAACCACGTGCGGGCTCTGGATGTGAGCCGAAACCCGCGCCTCTTGCAGGAAGCGCTGCACCAAACCGGAGCGTCGGCTGAGCTCGGGGTGAAGAAACTTCAGCGCGACGGTCGTCCCCAGGACCTCGTGCCGAGCCTCGTAGACGCTGCCCATACCGCCGTCGCCAATCAGGCGAATCAGCCGGTATTTGTTGTTGATGACCTGCCCGACCTCAGGACGCATCGTCGTTCGCGCAAGCTCCGGGGGGTTGACTCGATGAAAGGCGTTCACGAACGAAACGACGTATCAGACGCGCATTTCGTCCATTGGCGCACGGGACCGTCGGCCCCGAGCGCGTGCGGCACTCTACCCCGGGTGAAGCATTTCCACTACCAAACCGCCCGAATCTTCGATCGTTACCGGGATTTTTCTTTTCGCGCCGCCTGGACCGGCGACGGTCGTCGGTGGCCGCCGCCTCGACCTCCGATCTCCGACGTTGCCTGGCGCATCTTGTGGCACATATTGTCATCTGCGCCATATCGTGTCAGTTGACGCCCTGCTGTTGGCTTTTGATGCTTTAATTTGGACCAATTATCACCGTGGCCAACCTCGGCACGAAGCCTGATAGGGGGAGCGCGAGGCACAACGATGAACACCTTCTCCTCCCCCGTTCTCCGCGCTTTCATTTTCGGCGTCTCCGCCCTCGCGACGGGCTGCGCAGGCAGCGTGGTCTCCGACCCCGGTGGCGAAGACAACGCCGAATCGCACGAATCCGTCGCCGCTGCGGCCCACGCCGACCCCCAGGCGCCCGACGCTTGCGATCAGGGCGCCCGGCGAGAATGTGACTTGGGCTACGCGGGCTACGACGGCACGAACGTGGGCTACGAAGCCTGCGTCGACTGGTACGGCCCGACCGTTTGGACCGAGTGCCTCGACCCCATGGACCCCTGTGCGATGACGCCGCCCGGCGAGGTCTGCAATACGCCGCTCGTGCTGGTTTGGGATGAAAGCCCCGTCGTGTTCTCCAGCGAGCAACTGGCATCCTTCGATCTTACGGGACAGGGTATCAGCCACGCGAGCGACTGGCCCACGGCCGAGACACCCTGGCTCGCGCTCGACCGCGATGGTGATGGTGTCATTGCCAGTGGAGAAGAGCTGTTTGGCTCCGCCACACGGCTGTCGACGGGCGCGCGCGCGGCCCATGGTTTCGAGGCGCTGCGCGAGCTCGACGAAAACCGAGACGGCTGGATCACGGCCGACGACCGTCGCTTCGCCGATCTTTTGATCTGGGCCGATCGCGACGAGAGCCGCACGACCAGCGCCTCCGAGCTCAGCCAGGCTTCTTCGCGGCTCGTCGCGATCGAGCTGGCGAATCGCATGGAAATGCGCTGCGATGCCCGGGGAAACTGCGAGGGTCAGCGGGCCCGCTTCACGTACGTCGACGCCAGCGGTGCGACTCGCACAGGTGCTGTTGTGGACGTCTATCTCCGCGGCCGCTAATTGGCAATTGGACGCGCTCGCGGCGGCGGGGACCGCGAGCGCGCCATTTCGGCGGGTGGTCAGTGCTCTACGTGCAAGCGTTGGAGGGCGCCTGTCTGCGACAACTGTTGTCTCAGCCGCGCAAGGGCGCGAGAAAGCTCGGGGGGTAGGGGGCCCGCGGCGAGCGCGCTTCCCTTGACGGAGCTAGGCGTATCCCAGGCGTTGTCGGTGCCAAGCAAGGCCGCACTGAGCGCCGGATCCGGATCGAAGCTCAAGGGGATGACATCGCTCGCGCACGAGGTGTCCGGGGCCGCCGAGGGCGCGTCGATGACCTCCTTCAACAGATGGCCCGTGCAGCTCAAATAGCCCGTCGTCGTGGGGCTCTGAAAGGTGCTGTGAGGCGCCTCGGGCATCAGCACGAAGGTCGATGTTGGCCCCGCCAAGTGGTCCACCACGGGCTGAACCGTGGACATGGGGATGAAGTCGTACTCGCCGTGCAAAAGCAAGGTGCGGGCGCTCGTCGAGCCGAGCTTTCCCGCGTGCTCGTCGAGGGGATAACGCGGCCAGGGCGTGTCGAAGCCGACGAAGGTGAGGGCCAGTC
>CAYLJT010000653.1:0-5128 GCA_964383995.1 uncultured Polyangiaceae bacterium | reverse complement strand
GGACGATCGGAGCCTTCCGCGGGCAGGGCGCGGGTAGGGCCGGAGCGCGTGTCGAGGGCGAGGTAGGCGAACAGGTTCGACATGTACAGGTTGTCTTCGAACATGCCGCCGATGGCGCTCAAGATGCTTTGAAAGGCCTGCTGACCTTGGCGGAAGGCGGCCACATAAAGCACCATCTCGCCGAGCGTGATCGAGCCTGCGGCGGCGCCCATGGCCATCGAGGCATAGGCACCATAGAAGGCGGCCGTAGCCAAGAGAGAGAGGCCGAAGGCGGACGCCGCGCGGCGCACCGCGAGGCCCTTGTCCTCGGCATAAAAGGCCTCGCCGAGGGCCCTGTAGCGTTGAAGCAAGAGGGGCCCGAGCCCGAGCAACTTGACCTCTTTGGCATGGTTGTCATTGGCCAGCACGTACTCCAAATAGGCCATGCGCCGCGTCTCGGGAGAGCGCCAATTGCGGATGCGAAAGGCGGTGGCCGAATATTTCATCTCGACGACCGTGGCAGGGATGGCGGCGAGCACCAGGCTCACCACCGCGAGCCCGCCGTATTGGACGAGGAGCGCCCCGTAGCCGAGCAAGGTGATGGTGTTCTGCACGATCTGGAATGTCTCGGACACGACGGACAGGGGTCGCGACGAGGCCTCCCGCCTAGCGCGCGTGAGCTTGTCGTACACCTCGGGATCCTCGAAATGCCGGAGCTCGAGCGACAGCGCCTTTTCCAGGATCATGCCGTTGATGTCGATGGACAAGCGGGCGCCGATGAGCCCCCGCACGAGCCCCAGGCTGCGGGTGACCAAGGCCTGGAGCGCCACCAGGCCAAGCTCCACCAGCACCCACTGCAACGTCCGCGAGGTGTCCTGGGCGACCACGCCGTCGACGATGCTCTTGCCGACGTAAGCGATGGCGAGGGGCACGAGCGCGGCGGCCAGGGTCAACGTGGCCAGCAGCGCGGCTCCGCGCGGCGACGAGCGGAAGACCAAGCGAAGGGTGGGGGGCGTATGGGCGAAGCTGTCGCGAAAGCGGGAGAGCACGGCGCGCAGGGTAAGCACGCTTTTCGAAGATGCCCCGTTGGAAGGGATCAACGGTGGCCGAAGGGCCGAAGACGGTGAGCGCGCCAGCCAAAGTAGGTGGATCCCTCACGTCGCGTGGCCGCCAGATGTTCAGCGTGCGCCGGGCTCAGCGCGAGCATTTTTCTAGCAATTTTCGCACATCTCTTGCGCTTGAGGCCCCAAAGATGCACTCTGCCCGCATCCGATGCTCCTTCAGTTCCGCGTGGAGAACCATCGATCGTTGCGCGACGAGCTCAGGCTCTCGCTGTCCGCGGCCTCCTTCGGCGGCGTCGACGATGCTCGCCTGATTCGCACACCCGGGGTCCCCGAGGCGTTGTTGCCCGCCATCGCGATATACGGCGCCAATGCTTCCGGAAAGACGAACGTCCTGCACGCGCTCGCCTTCATGCGGGAAGCCGTCCTTCTCTCCTATCGGGCTTGGGATCCGGAGGGAGGTGTTCAGGTCGAACCCTTCGCCCTCTCGGCCCGTCGAGCGGATCCGTCGATGTATGAGGTCGATGTGGTGGTGGAAGGAACCCGCTACCGCTACGGATTCGTTTGCAGCGCCCAGCGTATCGAGGAGGAGTGGCTGTTTGCATGGCCGAACGGCCACAAGCAATCCTGGATCGAACGTGAAGGCGACGACTACCATTTCGGGCGAAATTTGTCGGGCGACAACGAGGCGATCCGAAAGCTCACGCGGTCCAACAGTCTTTTCTTGTCAGCCGCGGCGCAGAACAATCATGTGCAGTTGATGCCTCTGTTTCGTTGGTTCAGGGCCATGCAGGTAGACTTTCGGCGAGCGCGTCCGTTCGCCGTCCCCTACGCGTGGCTGGCCGCCGGCGACGTGGCGTCTACCCAGCTCTCGCTCTTTGGGGAAGAGCGGGGCGGTGGCGGAAAGGAGCCGAGCGATCGGGATTCGATTCTCGAGCTACTGCGAGCCGCAGACACCGGCATCATCGACGTAAGAGTTGAAGATTCCGAGCGCGAAAAGACGGTGCGGGGTGGGTCACCGCGGCGACCCCCGAAAATCCTCTTTCGCCATCGGTCTGCCGAGAATGGTGACGAGGGCGTATGGCTTCCGCTCGAGGTCGAATCGTCGGGCACGATGGCGCTCATCGAGTTAGCCCCACGCCTCACGCGCGCGCTCGCCACGGGCGGTGTGCTGTGCATCGACGAGATGGAGGCGAGCCTCCATCCGATGCTGGCCCTTTCCCTACTTCGACTCTTTCAGGATAGGGCACGTAACCCGGGTGGTGCCCAGTTGGTATTTACCACGCACGATACGAATCTGCTGGGAACCACGTTCGGAGAGCCACCCTTGAGGAGAGATCAAATTTGGTTTACCGAGAAGGACGACACGGGGGCTACCCAGTTGTACCCGCTGACCGATTTTCACCCCAGAAAACACGAAAATCTCGAGCGAGGCTACTTGCAGGGGCGGTACGGAGCCATTCCGTTCCTTGGTGATCTCCCCGGCGCGCTGGATGGCGCCGACAAGTCGTAGGCGCGCCCTGTCCAGACTACGAGAAGCTGTTGCCGTTTGACAGGCTACGACCGAACTACCAAAGCGCGCTGCAACGAGCCCGAGGCCTCCGCGAGGAGTCCGAACGCCACTCGGATCCGGGGCGAAACCCGAGCACAGACGTTTTCCGGGTCACTGAGCTCATACGCAACAGCTGATATGGCCTGAGTAGCCTACGCCGGGCGAGGTCGGGCCCGACCGGCGCCCCTCCGGTCGCCGCCCGCGAAGTACGATACTAGCCCCGCGGCGCGGCTTGCGCTATCGAGGGCCATGGATCCGTCCCAGCCTTCCGGCCCTTGGAATCAAGCCTCTCCGCAACCGCCTGGGGGCTGGGGTCCGCCGCCTCCTGGGGGGTTTGGGGCCCCACAGGGTGGTCCCTATGGCGGCGTCCCCGGTGGTTACGGCGCGCCTCCCGGGGGCTTTGGGCCTCCTGGCTTTGGTGGCCCTCCGGGCCCCGGCGGTTGCGGCGCGCCTCCTCCTCCCAAGAACAACCTGCCTATTTTCATTGGCCTTGGTTGTCTGGGCCTCTTCCTCCTCGCCGGGATAGGTGGGGGAATCGCCTTCGTTTTGGCCCGCGGCAGCGCGGCGGAGCCCCCGTCACGCGGCGGCGACGGCTCTTCCGGCGTGATCGACTCGCCGCCTCCGGTGGCCGCCGAGAGCGACCTGAAGCTCGAGCTACAGGACTTTCGAGGGTGGAAGGGCGCCAACACGACGCAATACTTCGTGGGCGAGCTCTTGAACACGGGGGACGGTGCCATTGGCTTTCCGTCCGCCAAACTGACCTTCTTCGACGCTGCGGGCACGGCCATCGAGAGTGGCAGTTGCTCCTCGCTCGTGCGGGTGTTGCCGCCGGGTGAGAAGGTCCCCTGCACCTACCTCAACACCAAGCCCATGCCTTGGAAAACCTACAAGATCGAATACAGCCCGATGAAGTCTTACTTCAAGGGGCAGCTCGCCGATCTGGACATCACCGGGGCCGAGTCGCACCCGAAGGCGGGCTACGACCCCCACACGGTGACCGGGAAAATCACCAACAAAAGCTCGTTTGCAGCCAAGTCGGTGTGGGCGGTGGCGGCGCTCTACGGCAACGATAGCAAGATCGTCGCGGCGGATCAGGCGCTCGTCGCTGGGAAAGATTTGGCGCCCGGTGGAAGTGGCCTGTTCAAGGTGCGTTTCTACAACGTCGCGGCGGAGCCGTCCACCTACCGTGTCATCGCGATAGGTTATTCGGAGTAGTCATGTTCAACGTCGAAGAGCACCGTCCCAGGGTCGAAGAGGCCTTCCAAGATCGCAGCCTGTTGGCGCAAAAGAAGCACAAAGCGAGCGTGCGAGCCACGGTCGACGCGCTCGATCGCGGGGAGATCCGCGTGGCCGAGCCTGGGGAAGGGGGCGAGTGGCTGACGCACGCCTGGATCAAGGAGGCTGTGCTGCTCTATTTCGCCACGCGCAAGATGCGCGAGCACACGGCGGGGCCGCTCTCGTTTTACGACAAGATCCCCATCAAAAAGGGCCTTGCCAAGGCCGGCGTGCGGGTGGTTCCGCCGGGCACCGTGCGTTACGGCGCCTTCCTGGAGCCCGGTTGTGTGGTGATGCCCGGCTACGTCAACATCGGCGCGCGGGTCGGGGCCCGCACGATGGTGGACACCTGGGCGACGGTGGGGAGCTGCGCCCAGGTCGGGAGCGACTGCCATCTCTCCGGTGGCGTGGGCATCGGTGGCGTGTTGGAGCCGCCGAATGCGCGTCCGGTGATCATCGAAGACGGCGTGTTCGTGGGCTCGCGCGCGATTGTCGTGGAGGGCGTGCTGGTGGAGCGCGAGGCGGTGATCGGCGCGGGCGTGGTGCTGACCGCGTCGACGCCGATCCTGGACATGACGGGCAGTGAGATCGTGGAGCACCGAAGCCGCGTCCCCGCGCGCAGCGTCGTGATTCCAGGTGTGCGCATGAAGCAATTTCCGGCCGGCGAAATGGGCACGCCCTGCGCGTTGATCATCGGTCGTCGTTCGGAGTCGACCGACCGCAAGGTGTCGCTGAACGCGGCGCTGCGCGATTTCGCGGTGAGCGTGTGAGCGACGAAGCGGGCGTTTCTACCCTCGTCTCCACGCTGCTCTGGCTGTGTCGGATCCCATCCCCCATCGGGGAAGAAAAGGCCCTGTGTGACGCCGTGGAGGCGCGCCTGGCCCGCCTCGCGCTGGCCGCCCCCATTCGACGCTACGGCGATTCCATCGTCGTTCCCGTGAGCCGCGGTACGGGCGGCCCGCGCATCGCCCTGGCCGGGCACCTCGACGTGGTAAGAACCGTCCACGACGGCCCCGTGCGCATCGAGGGAGACCGCCTGTACGCGGCGGGTGCCGCCGACATGAAGAGCGGCCTGGCGCTGATGATCGACCTCGTGGAGCGCTCCCCCGAGCTGGCCGAGAACCTGGACCTTACCCTGGTGTTTTACGCGCGCGAGGAGGGACCTTACCTGGACAACGAGCTAGGCGTGGTGTTGGAGCACGATCCGGAGCTCCGCGGGGTGGATCTTGCCGTATGCCTGGAGCCAAGCGACAACAAGCTA
>CAYLJT010000652.1:0-5141 GCA_964383995.1 uncultured Polyangiaceae bacterium | reverse complement strand
CGTGGTGCGCGCGGCTTGCACCCCGGCGCTCGAAGACGTGTCGCTCTGGCACGAGCGCGACATCTCCCACTCCTCCGTCGAGCGCATGATCTTGCCCGACGCCACGTCCACGCTCGCGTTCATGTTGGAGCGCGCCAAGGGCCTCGTGGAGGGGCTCGTCGTGTACCCCGCGAAGATGCTCGACAACTTGTCTCGGACAGGCGGGCTCTTCTTCAGCGAAGGCGTGCTGCTCGCGTTGGTGCGCACGGGCCTGCCACGCCAAGAGGCCTACGTGCTCGTGCAGCGCAACGCCATGCGATCGATCGCGGGGGAGGGCGACTTTCGCGCTTTGCTCGGGGCCGACGCGGACATCGCCGCGCGGCTCTCGAAGGATGTCCTCGATCGCTGTTTCGATCTCGAGCACGCCCTCGCCCACGCCGACACAATCGTCGCGCGCGCGCTTCGCTTGGCTTGAGCTGCCGTTCCAAATCGGAGACTGTGCGCCATGTTTCGTTCCGCCCACTTGATTGGCCTGACGCTGTTGGTTGCTGCCTGCGGCGGCGCGCCGCCGGAGCCGGTCGCCGTCAGCCCCGTGCCCGCATACCCCGGGAAAACGGCTTCGAACGCGACGCCCGCCGCCACACCGCCTGCCACGCCCCCCGCGGCCCCGAGCTTCGCGGCGCTGCGTGATCGCGTGGTGGATCGCTGGCTCGAAGTGGAGCCGGAGCGTGGGCGTCAGGCGGGCCTGCACCGCTACGACGGTCGCATTGGCGACTACTCCGCCGCTGCGATCCAAGCGCGCATGGCCGAGCTCGACGCCCAGCGCGCGGCCCTCGCCGCGGTGGATGGCAACAAGCTCACGCCCGACGAGGCGCTCGACCAGAAGATCTTGCTTGGGCAGATCGACCTTTTGCTCTTCAACCTGCGCGACGTCGCCACCTGGCAGAAAAAGCCTGGATTTTACGAGGATTTGTTCCGCGTCGACGGTTACATCAACCGCGACTACGCGCCCCTCGCCGAGCGCGCGCAGAAGCTCGTGGAGCACGAAGAAGCGTCCCTCGCGCAGGTCGCCAACATCCGTAAGAACCTCGTGAGCCCGATGTCCAAGCCCGTCTTGGAGACGGCGGTGAAGATCTACAAGGGCTACGCCGAGTACCTGAGCGGCGACGTGAAGAAGCTGATCGGGGGCGTCGGAGACGCGGCGTTTCAAGCCCGTTTCGCGAAGGCGAACGACGCCCTCGCGAAGGAGGCCCAGGATCTGGCCGACTACCTGGAGAAGGTCGAGGTCCCGAAGGGCGACCAGAGCCACGTGCTCGGTCGCGATCGCTACATGCGGCTGCTCGCGGCCCAGGAAGACCTCCACATCGCCCTCGATGAGGTGAAGGCCATGGGCGAGAAGAACCTCGCCGAGAACAAGAAGGCCTACCAAGACCTCAAGAAGAAGGGCGTCCGGCTGTCGGCCACCAAGGCCACCGAGATGTTCCAGACGGCGACCTGGCTGGTTGAGCAGTCGCGGCGCTTCGTCATCGAAAAGAAGCTCGTGACCATCCCCACCGACGACCTGGCGCTGGTCAAAGAGTCACCGCCCTACATGCGTTGGAACTCGGCGTTCCTCGACCCACCGGGACCGTTTGAGGACAAAGCGACGACCGCGTTTTATTACATCACGCTGCCCGATCCCTCGTGGCCCAAGGCCGAGCAAGAAGCCTATTTGATGCCGAAGGGCGTGTTGCTCTCGACCAGCGTGCACGAGGTGTATCCAGGCCACTATCTGCAAGGGCAGTGGGAGCGGCGCGCGCCGACGCGGGTGCAAAAGCTCTTTGCGGCCTATTCGTTCGTCGAGGGCTGGGCCCACTACATCGAGCAGATGATGATCGAAGAGGGCTTCGGCAAGGCCGACAAGGAGAGCCATTTGGGCCAGCTCTCGGACGCCCTGTTGCGCAACTGCCGCTACGTCGTGTCGATCGGGGTGCACGTGGAAGGTATGAGCCTGGAGCAGGCCGCGAAGCGCTTCGAGAGCGATTGTTTTCAAGACAAAGCAACGGCGCGTGAGCAGGCCGTGCGCGCCACGTTCGACCCGGGCTACTTTGCTTACACGCTCGGCAAGGTGCAGATTTTGGCGCTGCGCGAAGAGGCCAAGAAGCGCTTCGGCGACAAGTTCTCGCTGCTTTACTTCCACGACGCGCTGCTCAGCCACGGCTCACCACCGGTGCCGTTGATCCGCGAGCGGGTGCTGGCCGAAATGGCCGAGAAAATAGCCAAAAACGGCAAGTAGCGGTCTACAGCCTAGGCTTCAGCTCGCTCGCGATGGCCTTGTCGAGCAGCGCGTCGGAGAGGTCGGCGCGGTGCGCGTCGACGCCGAGCACGCTCGCGCCGGAGAGATCGGCGCTGCGCAGGTCGGCCCGTTCGAGGGAGGCGCGGGTGAGGTTGGCGCCGACCAAGTTGGCGCCCGACATGCGCGCGCGCCGCAGGACCGCGAGGCTGAGGTTGGCGCCGGCCAACACGATGCCGGTGGCCGTCGCGCGCGCGAAGGTCGCTCCGACCAGCACGGCGCTGTTCATCTCGGCGGCTTCGAGGCACGCCCCCGCGAAGTCCGCGCTCGCCAGATCGGCGCCGTGAAAATGGGCCTCGGTGAGGTCGGCGTCGGCGAACACGACGGAGCCGCCGCGGGCCCGAACGAAGCTCGAGCGCGGCGCTCTTGCGCTCGAAAAATCGGCCCCGGCGAGCTGCGTGTCGTCGAAGGACGCGCCCTCCAAATCGGCGCCCCTAAGGCACGCTTCATCGAGGCGCGCGTGCGCGAGATCGGTGCCCATCAGCTTGGCGCCCGTGAGGTTGGCGTCGGTGAGGTTGGCGCGACGCAGGCGCGCGCCCATGAGGTTCGCGCCCACCAGGTTCGCGCCCGACAAATTGCGCCCTTCGAGGTCGAGTCCGGAGAGGTCGGCGCCTTCGAGCTCGGCCCCGGCGAGGGTCTCGCCGGCGGCGACCATGCGTTGCACGCGCGCGCGGAGGGAGCTCGGGCCGGGGCCGCTCGCTTCCCCGTCGAACGTCGACAAAATCGCGCGAATTCGCTCGTCGCCGAGGCCCGCCGCGCGCAGCTCGTGTTGGGCCGTGGGCACCGTGTCGCGGGACGAGGGCATGCCGAGGTGGGCGCTGCTCGGAGGTTGCGAGTCCGAGACAGGCGCTGGCGCCGGCACGGTAGCTCCCGCGCGATCGGCCTCGATCGCGCGCACGACGGGCTCCCTCGCCATCTTCAGCGTGGTGTCTTTGAGGTCGTAGGGGGCGCGCTCCGAGCCCGGCGGACGCGCCGCGGAAATGGGCCCGCCTTCGTCGTTGAAGAGCGACGCTTCGACGCTCGTCGGCTCGTCGTCTTCCAGCGCGATCACGCCCGAAATTTCGTCGAGGCTCGCGGGAGGAGGGGGCACGGGGCGCGGCGGAAAGAAGTCTCCCGCGAAGGCGACGTCGCGGGTCGGCCGTTGCGAGTCGCTGATGCGCGACGGACTCTCCACGGGCTCTTCGACGACCGGCGCGGGGCTCTCGTGGGACCTTTGCGATGGCGGCGGCGAGAACGGCAAGACGGGCTCGGGGGAGAGCTCTTCGGGGCGCGGCATGACCGTCGTGAACTCGCCACGCGCACGCAAATTCTCCGGAATTACCTGAGGATTTTGACGCGCGGAGGGCCGCGTCGGCCCGGGCTTGGCCATCTCGGCGGGCAAGAACGGAAGGGCCGGGTCGACGACCGGGCGGATCGCCGGGACGGACACCGTGCGGTTGACGCGCGCGACATCTTGAGCGCTCGCCGCGAGCTCCAACGAGGGCGCTGCGACCCCGGGGACCTCCATCGCCACGAGCACCTTCAACGTTGGAAGCGCCGCGTCCAACGCGGCAAATGTACCGCGATAAATCAGCGAGGCCGTTTGCTCGTCGGTGTCGATGGTGAGCATGTCGAGCACCATCGAAAGCGACTCACCGGCCGGGGAGGGTGTCACGCCGTGCACCTGCGCCAGGGCACGGAGGCCCGGCAAGCGCGAGGCGATGCGCGGCAGCGCGGGGTGCATGTTGAAGAGGACGATCTCTTCGTCGCCCCGCAGATGGGCCGTGCGTTGATCCTTCGGTGCGGCTTGGAAATAGCTCCAATCGAAGCTCTCGGGCACGTCGACGAACACGCCTTCGGCCCGCTTGGGATCGAGCTTTTTGAGCAGGTTGCGGCGGATTGGCCAGGTGCGCGCGATAGGACCAAAGCCCGCTGCCCGGGCGCGGCTCGCGATGTAGAGCACGTTGGGCTCGAAGCGCGCGGGATCGATGCCCACGGGGTTCTCTTCGACGCTGCGCGCGGCCCGCTCCCACAACAAGGGTGAGCTCTGGAAGGGCCTCGGCGGCGGTCGCTTCCCCGAGCCATCGGGCACGCGATCACCCTGGATATGAAGGGTTTTGTCGATGACGGGCTGGCCGTCGCGCAGCACGAGCAGACGGGCGTCGAGCTCGCCCACGGGCGTCGACGGCGGTGCGTACGCATGACCCACGAGCAGCACGTCCGCCTGGGGCAAATAGGGCGCGAGCTCGCTCGCGGTGACCACGCTCGTCTTCGGATCGGCTTCCTGGTGCCGATCGGTGGCGACGATGGGCTCGGCGGTGGCGACCGTGGCTTTGCCGTCGGGCGTCAGGTTGAGCGTGATTTTTGCGACCGCGGTGACCCGCGTCTCGCGCCCCACGCGGTAGGTGGCCGTAGCGCAGCGCAGCGGCACGTATCCGCGGGGTTCGATGTCAACCGGCCAAGTGCCACGGCCTCCCATAGGTCTGCGCGCGCTACCACGGGGCCCAACGGGCGTCACCGCGGCGCGACGGGCGACCGGCGATGCTCGTCGTAGAGCGCGTCACGCCACGTCACGAGGTCGGCGAACTGCGCTGCGAGCGCCGCGTCGGTCCAGGCTTCGCGCGTCGCGGGACCGAGCGCGATGAAGCGGTCGTCGACGGGCGAGACGAACTGCAAGAGTGTTGCCATGGTTACGTCGGCGAACGTGAACGAGCCCAGCAAATAGCGATTTTCTCCGAGGCTCTCGCGCAAATGCTGGAGGGCGTTCTGCAACGTGGCGCGCGCCGTCGGCACGTCGAGGGCGTCGTACTTCGCGAGGATGAAGCGCGCGCCGAGGGCCGCGACGGGCCGC
>CAYLJT010000651.1:0-5143 GCA_964383995.1 uncultured Polyangiaceae bacterium | reverse complement strand
GTCGTCCCCCACGTGGTCGACGATGGCCACGTGTCCGTAGGGGTTGGTCTTGCCATTGGCGTAGGTGACCGGTGGGTAGACGGCCAGGTCATACAACGAAGGTGCCCTCGTACCGCTTTCAAAGCGCTCCCACACGTCTGCGTTCGGAATGTCATCGAGCCACAGATGGCAGGCACCTTCCGGCGCACAGTCGCCGGTCCAGGCGTCCCTTGCCGAGGGTGCGTACACGCCAAACATGGCTGGGTAGAATACCTGGACACCCACCAGACACTGCACATGGTCGGGAAACTTCGACCACTCCCCGTCCACCCTTCCATCGCTCACCGCGTCAGCATAGTGATGGGCGTCGTCGAGGCTGCCATCGTCGGGCGTGGCGGGAGCCCCGCAGGCGGTGAGCAACAGAGCCAGAGCCGGAGCCACATGGGTCAGGTGGAGGTCCATATTCCGCTGACACTGCAACCACCGTGCCCACCTGGGGAGGGCCTTCGGCGCATCTAACCGCTCGATTGTACGTGCCCGAGATCGGGGGGCGCCTGGATCCATCGCGCCCTGGGTGGTTCCAGCGCGAACCAGTCTCGAAAGCCGCAGCGTAGGAAGATTCCGGCGTACCCGAAACGCGGTTCCGGTGTATCGTAAGTCATGGCCAAGGTCTTCCGCCCTGTGCACTTAGGCTTGGTTTCAGCGGGTCTTCTGGCAGTTCTAGCCAACGCGGGGTGCGGCTCGTCGGGCACGCAAGACCCCGAGGACAAAACGTCGAGCAGCGGCGACGCCACCTCTTCCACGTCCTCCGCAGGGGGTGCAGGCGGCGCGGGCGGTCAGACAGCCACAACGACCACCAGCTCGTCAAGCGGGGGTGGCTCGGGCAACACCGGGGGCGCAGGAGGTCAGGGCGGAGCGGGAGGCGCCGCGTCTAGCACCGGGAGCGGTGGCACCGGAGGGGCAGGCGGGAGCGCGTGCGGCGCGGCAACCGCGCTCGACACCACCTTTGGCAACAATGGCTTCAACCAGTTCGCCGTCGTCGGCGTGCCAGGTGCCTTTGGCTCGGACACCGATCGCGACTACGGACGCTCAATCGCCATCGACACGAGCGGCAACATCGTGTTTGCGGGGGCCTGGTACAGCGGCCAAAGCTACGATTTTGCGCTCATGCGTTTGACCAGCGCGGGCAAGCTGGATCCGAACTTCGGCGTGGCTGGTATCGTCAAGCAACACAGCTTCGCGTCCCCTGCCCCGCTGCGCGGGGTGGCCCTCGATCCCTCGGGAAACATCGTGGTCGCTGGCGCCCTGACGAGCTTCAACGGCCCCTACGGCTTGGCAAGGTTCAAGGCCCAGGGCAGCCCTGACACGAGCTTCGGCGGCACGGGCTTCATCTCCACCATTGTCATCCACCCGCAGGCCGACACGGTCACCGCTTTCCAACCCCTCGGCGTGCAAAGCGACGGCAAGGTGGTCGTCGGAGGCGGCGAAACCTCGGCGACCAGCGATTTCTTGGTTGCCCGCTACGACGTCAACGGCGTGCTCGACCCCACCTTCGGCGTATCTGGAACCACGAAGCTCGCCATCAGCGCCGGCTACGACATGATTACCACCCTGCGTGTCCTGCCCGACGACCGCATCGTCGTCGCAGGAGTAGGAAACAAGAACGCTCTACCCTGGGAAGCCGGCGAGTTCGCGGTTGCTGTGCTGCAAGCCGACGGCACGCCCGATCCAACCTTCAACGGAGTAGGCTTCGCCACCGCCCCTGTCGACCCCGAAGGCGGCAGGCCCAACGGCGTAACCATGCAGCCCGACGGCAAGGTGGTGGCCACCGGCTGTTTGAGCTGCGACTACAACTTTGCCTCCAAGGTCGACACCGTCGTCGTGCGCTTTCTGGACACCGGCGCCCTCGACCCTTCGTTCAACGGCGACGGCATCCGTAGCATCAAGTTCGATCCCCTGATCGACATTGGTTACGACGTAGTGATCGACCCCAACGGCAACATCGTGGTGTCCGGTGGCATCGGCGTGCAGCAGCAAAATGGCAAGATGTACGTCGCCCGCCTGCTTCCCAACGGCGACCTCGACCCCTGCTTCGGCACGGGCGGTTGGTTCTCCACCTACCCCGTGCAAGGGTTTGCCGGCAACGACCAGGCCTTTTCTGTGAAGCTACTGAACGACGGCAGCATTTTGGCCGGCGGGTGTACGGGTGAGTCGACGTTGGGCGACTTTGCGATCATGAAGATCGCGCCTTGACGCGCTGGACGCGGTCCAGCACCAGCCAGCACGCACGATCCAACCCTCGCCTTCGCCTCCCCGCGGCAGAACCTGCTTCTAAGTGCAGCGTATCTTACGGCAACGAGAAGACCTTCGCATAGACCGCTTCGACGGACAGCGAGCAGCTCAACGACGACAGCTCCAACACCTGCCCGGGGCCGAGGACGCGAAAAATCCAGGTGCCGTCGGGCCTGCGACGGTAGTGCTCGACCTGGACGGCGGTCTGAGACACCAACAAGTAGTCTTCCAACGTCGGTATGCTGCGATAGCTCGCAAATTTGGCGCCCCGATCGTAGCGCTCCGTCGAATCAGAAAAGACGTAGCGGTGCGTCTGGCCAAGGCAAAGTTGACCGCGTTCCTCCAAGACGACCCCTTTTCGTCCGAGACATGTCCGACTCATTCCGGTCCCTCTATCGCCTAAAACCGTGATTTTTAAGCCGATTGCCGCCTCTCCTCGCTGGCCCGCCGCGTGCTGTTGGCGGCGCGCGAAGGCTCTACCAAGGGAAGGTGCCACGACATGTTTGCAAAAAAGGTTGGAACGATTTTCTGCTCGTTGCTTCTTTCAGCCGCGCTTCTGGGCTGCAACGGCGACGCTAGCAAGTTGAGCGGCAGCGATCAGGGTCCCATGGGGCCCGCGGGCGCGGCAGGTCCTCCAGGTGAGGCTGGCCCGCGGGGCGCGAAGGGGGACAAGGGCGACAAGGGAGACCCAGGTGCCGTGGGAGAAAAGGGCATGCCGGGCGAGCAGGGAATTCCGGGAACGCCCGGCGCACCGGGAGAAAAGGGCGACAAGGGCGATCCCGGCGATGTCGGTCCTCAGGGAGACCAGGGGCCTGCGGGACCCATCTTGCTGGGCATGACACCCGACAACCCCGCGCCAAGCTGCACCGCAGCCAAGGACGCAGGCATGACGCAGTCGGGCATCGTTTGGGTAGACCTCGGAAACGGCGTGGTCACCGACGTGTATTGCGATCAAACCACCGAAGGCGGCGGCTGGGCGCTCGTTTACAACAGCGTCCTGGGCACCAACGCCACCAACTTCTGGAACATCCTCTACCCCGACCGCCTGAACCGCAGGGGCCGCGTGTCGATGGACTCCAATTTCTACGACGGCAGCCTCTACCCAACCGGCACACGGTTCATGGACGTCATCGAAGACCTGGAAGGAAAGGTCGCGATCGCGATGGTCGCGGACTCCGCCGGAATTAACATGGCCTCCATGACCTTTCTCAATCCGGCCTTCGTAACGGGCAACCAGAACATTTACGCCAGCCAATTCGCGGCTGGATGGAGCTCGCCCGACTTCGACAACGATACCCACGCATCGGTGAACTGCGCCGTCAAGTACCTGAATGTGACCCAGCACTACAGCAACTGCTGGGTTTACAACCTTGGGTCCGACGCAAACGCGCCCTACGACGATGGATACGTGGGCCCGCACGTTCGTACTACGGACTTGACCGCCATGGGCTTGTCCGACGACACCACCAGCTACAGCCGCGTCCGCCGAATCTCCCGGTTCGTCTGCCTCGGAACCATCGACGCCACCCACTGCACTGCGTCCTGAGCTTAGCCGGCCGCTGCGAGTACGGAACCCCGGCGTTAACGTAGCGGCGAGGGGACCTCAAGGGTCCCGCGCACGAGGAGCCATTTCAACGATCCCAAGAGCCCGAAGAAATGCTAGGCCAGCAAAAATGGGTCGAGCCGCTGCGAACCGACACCTGACCGTTCAGGAATACCTGGCATGGGAGGCCACCCAGGGCGGGAAGCACGAATACCGCTATGGCGAGGTCTTCCCTATAGTCGGCGGCAGCCCCCGCCACAACGTCATCGCTGCCGCTGTGGTCGCAGAGCTGCGCGGCGCACTCCGCGGCAAGGGTTGCCACGTCCTCACCTCGGATCAGCGCATTTCCGCCAAGCCCGGGCAACGCTACGTCTACCCCGATGCGGCGGTCGTTTGCGGAAGTTTCGAGCTCGAAGCGGGGACCACGGATGTGCTCGCGAGCCCCCACGTGGTTGTCGAAGTTTTATCCAAGAGCACCGAAGCCTACGACCGCGGAAGCAAGTGGGACGCGTACCAACGCCTCCCCACCCTTCAAGACTACCTGCTATTTTCCCAAACCGCACGCCAGGTCGAGCACTATCAGCGCGAAGAAGACTCCTGGCGATATCGGCTCATCGAGGCGGGCGAGCGGGTCACCCTCAAGAACGGCGCCACCTTCGCCCTGGATGCCGTCTACGAGGGCGCCTTCGACGTCGAAGGCGAGTGAGGAACCACGCCCGGGGTAAAAACCAGGTTAGAACCTGATTTCAATCCCGGGCTGCGTGTGCCTCAAGCATCCCAACCCTGCATCCAAGGCTTCGCCCGGTAGCGGTCCCACCCGTCGGGCAACACGGTCACCACAGGTCCCTCTACATCGCCGCGTGCCGCCACGCGAAGCGCCGCCACCACGTTGGTGCCCGCCGATCCACCCACCAAAAGCCCCTCTTCGCGCACCAGACGTCTTACCATGGCGAAGCTCTCTTCGTCTCGGACACGCTCAGCTCCGTCGATCACGGCGCGGTGCAGGTTTTGAGGCACTTCGCTTGCGCCAATGCCCTCCACGGCGTAGCTGCCATCGGCCCCGAGCACGCCTGTTTCTACCCAATCGGCCAGGCCTGATCCAACGGGATCCGCCAGCATGATCTGGGTGCTGGGTGATCTTGCCTTGAGCAACCGACCGACCCCGGAGATGGTGCCGCCTGTGCCTGCCCCCGCCACGAATGCGCCGACCTTCCCATGCGTCTGGGCCCAAATCTCCTCGCCCGTGGTTGCCTCGTGTGCGCGGACGTTGGCCGGATTGTTGAATTGATCGGTCAAGAACCAGCCGTTTTCCAGCGCCAAACGCCGGGC
>CAYLJT010000650.1:0-5155 GCA_964383995.1 uncultured Polyangiaceae bacterium | reverse complement strand
TGTCGGTACGGTGATGCCGCAGCGCTCGCCCACCGCCAGCTCTTGAATGTTGCCCTGACTGCGATCTTTCAGCCCTTGGATCACCCCCTCCAAGAACTCGGGCCGCGTGTATGCGTGGGGAAAGACCGCCCCCGACGCCACGCAGTTCGGTTTGATCAACGTGCGGCCCACGGGCCGCAGCCCCAGCTCATCGAGGCCATCCCGGATGATGCGGCGGATCTTGTCGACGTCGTACGTCGGGCACGCACGGAGGATGACCTTGGGGCGTTCGGTGATTCGCATGGGACCTCAGCGTACGGGGGCGAAGGGCGGGGAGCAACAGGTCTACGCGTCGAAGGTGCGGTTGGTTCGCGCTGGCGCGAAAGGAGCCCACGAAGGGCTCGCCGAAGGGGGGGGCGTCTGGTATACGGCGCCCCGTCCCCGAACCCCCCGAGAGCCCCTTTGAGCACGTCATCGCCGTCCACCACGATCCCCGCCACGCTCCTCCCGGGCGATGGCATCGGCCCTGAAATCGTCGACGCCGCGCTGGCGGTCCTCGACGCGCTCGGAGCGCCCTTCGTTTGGGAGACCAAAACCGCGGGCATGGGGGCCCTCAAAACCGACGGCGATCCGCTGCCGCGCGCCACCCTCGACAGCATCCACCAAACGCGCCTCGCGCTCAAAGGCCCGCTCGAAACGCCGGTGGGCGGCGGATTTCGCTCGTGCAACGTGCGTTTGCGCGAGGAATACCAGCTCTACGCGAACGTGAGGCCCGTGCGCACCCTGATCCCCGGAGGCCGCTACGAAGACATCGACTTGGTGCTCGTGCGCGAGAACCTCGAAGGCCTTTATGTGGGGTTCGAGCACTATATCCCGATCGACGGCGACGAGCACGCGGTGGCCATCGGCTCCGGCGTCAACACCCGCTCGGGCTGCCGCCGCATCAGCGAGTTTACCTTCAATTATGCGCTGAAGAACGGGCGCAAGAAGGTGTCCATCGTGCACAAAGCCAACATCATGAAGGCGCTCACCGGCGTGTTCCTGGAGACCGCGCGTCAGGTGGCCAAGACGTACGAGGGCCGCGTGGAGGCCAATGAGCGCATCGTGGACGCCTGTGCCATGCAGCTCGTGCTCAACCCCTATCAATTCGATGTCATCGTGACGACCAACCTGTTTGGCGATATCCTGTCCGATTTGATGGCGGGCTTGGTGGGCGGTCTGGGCATGGCGCCGGGCGGCAATATCGGCGCAAATGCGGCTATTTTCGAGGCCGTCCATGGCAGTGCACCGGACATTGCCGGCAAGGGAATTGCCAATCCAACTGCCCTACTCCTGGCCGCCGCGATGATGTTGGAGCACGTCGAGCGCAACGATTTGGCGGCTCGCCTGCGCAAGGCCATCGACGCCACGCTCAACGTCGACAAGATCCGCACAAAGGATCTGGGCGGCGAGGCGACGACGAGCATTTTTGCGAACGCCGTCGCGGCGCGGGCCAAGGCCGGCTGAGCGCCGCTTGAACCCCCGCACGGGCCCGGCTACCGTGCCCAAAGCATGACCGGGCTGCCCCCGAACGGCGCCGTAATTCGGCAGAAGTACCGCATCGAGCGCACCATCGGTCGGGGCGGCATGGCGGTGGTCTTCGAGGCCACGCACCTGCTTTTGTCCCAGTCGGTCGCGCTCAAGGTGCTCCGACCCGACATTCCGCGGGGGCCCGGGGTCGTCGATCGTTTTCTGCGCGAGGCCCGCGCCGCGAGCCGCTTGCAAGGGCCCCATGTGGCGCGCGTGCTCGACGTCGACGCCTTCGAAGACGGCTCGCCGTTCATCGTGATGGAGCTTCTGCAGGGCACGGATCTTTTGGCGCTCTTGGGGCAAAGGCGCTTGTCGGCTCGGGAGGCCGTGTCCTATGTGCGCCAAGCCTGCGAGGCCCTGGCCGAGGCGCACGCGATGGGCATCATCCACCGTGACGTGAAACCAGCGAACCTGTTTCTGGTGCAGGGCCGCTCCGGCGAAGGCACCATCAAGGTCCTTGATTTTGGCATCTCCAAGGTGGTCGAAGACACGCGCCTCACCGCCGAAAATGTGGGCATGGGGTCGGCCGAGTACATGTCTCCCGAGCAAATCCGCTCGGCGAAAGACGTCGATCCACGCTCGGACATCTGGTCTCTCGGGGTCACTTTGTACGAGCTCTTGACGGGCCACACCCCCTTTCACGAGAGCACGACGAGCGCTGTCTTGGCGGCCGTGCTCACCCGCCCAGCGCCCCAGCCCAGACACCATCGGCCCGATCTGCCCGCGGGGTTGGAGGCCATCGTGATGCGTTGTCTGGAGCCCGAGCCGGCCAAACGTTTTGGCTCCGTCACGGAGCTCTCCCAGGCCCTCTTGCCCTTCGAAAACGCGGTTACCGCGCCTTCGCCGACGGCTCCGAAGAAGGGCCGCACCATCCCGCCACAGGCCTTTTTGGCCGCCGGCATGGTGCTCTTGATAGCGGGTGTGTTGCTGTTTGGACTGCGGCCCAAGGCGCTCGAAAGCCCACGTTTTTCGCTGCAAGACGAAGAGCTCGTGGACCACCAAACGCACCTCGTCTGGCAACGAAGGGCCGCGCAGAGCGCGATGAGCTACACGGCTGCCGAGAAATATTGCGCCCGCCTCGGCCCGGGCCTGAGGCTCCCGACCGTCGATGAGCTGCTGACCTTCATGGCGGTGACGGAGCTCGACCCCCCCATCGACCCGCACTTTGTCTCGGTCACTCCGGTAGACGTCTTTTGGTCGAAGACGCCGGCGGGCGACGGGGCCATGCGCGTCGTGTTTTTCTCGACGGGCCTGCCGGGCAGCTCGGCGGTGAGCACCCTGCGGCGCGTTCGCTGCTTGCGGGAAGAAAGCGCGCCTGCGCAAAAGTAGCTTCGGCGTGGCCGCTGCGGGCCTGCGCAGGCGTGGGGCGTTCGTCCCTTGTCTAGGCCGCCCCCAAGCCTCCATCCACGGGCAGCTCCGTCCCGGTCACATAGCTTGACGCCGCAGAGGCCAGGAACAGGGCGGCTTGGGCGACCTCGTCGCTCGCCCCGAAGCGGCGCAAAGGCACCTGGCCGGTCATGCCCTGTCGGAAGCCCGCCACGGCCTCGGCGGGCAAGCCGAGCTTGTCATAGATGGGAGTCTCGATGGGTCCGGGACTGATCGAGTTGACCCGCACCCCCTTGGGCGCAAGCTCCACGGAAAGCGACCGAACCAACGCGCCGACTGCGGCCTTCGACGCGGAGTATACCGACGCGTTCGCGATGCCTTTGGTGCTCACCACGGAGGTGTTGGCGATGATCGACGCGCCCTGCCGGAGGAGGGGCAAGACCGCCTTGAGGGTATAAAAGAGGCCTTTGACATTGACGTCGAAGATGTCGTCGAACAAGGCCTCTTCGGACAGCTCGATGGGCGCGAACTGGGCCACTCCAGCGTTGAGGAACACGACGTCGAGGCCGCCAAAACGCCTCTCGATCTCCGAAGCGACCCGCGCCGAGTCCGCCAGCGAGCGTGCGTCGGCTTTGAGCACCAACACGTCATCGGGGAGCGCCGCCTTCGCCTTGTCGATGTTGGTTTGACTCTGCCCGGTGACGACCACGCGGGCCCCTTGCTCGTAGAAGCGAAGGGCCGTGGCCAGGCCGATGCCCGAGGTTCCACCGGTGATGAGAGCGACCTTGTCTTGCAGTTGCTTGGACATGAGAATCTCCTTGGGACGCGAAATTGAGCCTGAAATTATGGAACGAACAGTCAAAAATGGACCAAACGAATGCGCGGAGCCCTTCGGCTCCACGAGAAAGATGCGTTGCTGATGGGCCGCTTAGCCGAGGACCGACAGCGTCACGTCGACGATGCGCTCGAGGCGCTGACGATCCCGCACGGCCTTGGCCGTGAGCTGCAGTCCGGTGAGGGCGTTGGCCAGATAGCTAGCGAGCGCCGCCGGGTCGTGGTGAGAGCCTATTTCGCCGGCGTCCCGCGCGCGAGCGAGCCGCTTGGCAAAGCGCGCCTCCATGGCGCTCAGGTTTTCGCAGAACCTCGCTTCGACGCCTTTGTCCACGGGACAACGCTCCGCCGCGGCGGCCACCAACATGCAGCTCAGACCCTCGTCATTGCTGCACAACCAATCCACGAGCGCCATGAACACGGAGCGAATTCCCTTGCGCACGGGCCCCTCGTCGAGGGCACCGAAAGCGCTATTGCCGTGGATTTGGCGGTATCTGTCGAGGGCCGCCAGATAGAGCGCGTGCTTGTCGCCAAAGGTGTCGTAGAGGCTTTGACGCCCGACACCGAGCTGTTCGACCAGCTCGGAGAGCGACGTGCCCTCGTAGCCGTGTTGCCAGAAGACGTGCATCGCCCGCTCCAACACCGCGTCGCGATCGAACTCTTTCGGCCTGGCCACGGGAGGCAAGCTAGGCGTTCTGGACCGAGCTGTCAAGAACCGGAGGCGTAATTATTTTTGGAGCGCCCGTTGGGCCGCGGGGTGGGCGCCGAGCAGCTTCAGGGCTTGCTCGAGCTGGGTCAGCCCGGGCTCGGTGCGGTGCCAGGTGGAGGCGCCGCTCGGGTGGGGCAGGGCGATGACATCCACCGAAACGCCATGGTAGCGCGCCTTTTCCACGCGCCCCACCACGTCCTTGAGGGGCCCTGCGTGGCCCAGGACCTCGCGAATGGCGAGGGTCCCAACGGGGAGCACGAGCTCCGGCTTCAGGATCGTGGTCTCGGCTTCCAGGTAGGCGCGACAGTTCGTGATTTCGTCCGGGTCGGGCTTGCGATCGCCGCCCCCCTTGGCTTTGCCCGGGAAGCAGCGCGCCACGGCGGCGAAGTAGATGGCGCCCCGGACCTCGGCCTCTTCGAGCCCGAGCGCGCGATGAAACCACTTGAAAAGCGTTTTTCCGGCGGTCCAGGCGAAGGGGCGAGCGAACCGTCCCTCGTGGGGGCCCGGGGCCTGGCCGACCAGGAGCACGGGGCTCACGACCGGAGGGCCGTGGACGACGGGACCCACCATTTGTGGACATAGCTTGCAGGCGTCGAGCTTTTTGTGAAGCAAAACGAGGCGCTGGTGGGCGGACATCGGGGGGACCATGGACCCGAGGCGCCGCGAGACGCAAGCGCCCTGTGGGCGAGGGCGTGCGCGGCGCCGGCGTCGCGGCACGCCCGAGAACACCCCCAAAAGCAC
>CAYLJT010000649.1:0-5156 GCA_964383995.1 uncultured Polyangiaceae bacterium | reverse complement strand
GCGGCGACGTGTTCGAGGTCGGACACTGTTTGTTCTGTCTGCGAACCGTGGATGAGCGAGACGCGCAGTTGATCCTCGGTCCGAGGCCGCGTCTCGGACCGACCGAGACAGCCTGTCCCTCCATCGCCAGGCTTGTGATGAACCTGCAGCGCATCGCGCCGACCAATCAATCGGTGCTGCTCTTGGGCGAGACGGGCGTCGGCAAAGAGATCGTGGGGGGTGCGCTCCACGAACTGTCCAAGCGGACGGGCGCCTATCGCAAGATCGACTGCGGCGCCGTGCCCGAGACGCTGTTCGAAGCGACGTTGTTTGGCCACAAGAAGGGGTCCTTCTCGTCGGCGCACCAGGACGAGCGCGGGGAGGTCGAACGCTGCGACGGGGGCACGCTCTTGCTCGACGAGGTCGGCAATACGAGCGCCGCCGTGCAGGCCAAGCTGCTGCGCGTGATCGAAGATGGCCGGGTCACGCCGGTGGGCAGCCACGATGCTCGCCCGGTGGACGTGCGATGGATCGCGGCCACCAACGCGGATCTGCTCAACTCGACGGAGTTTCGACCGGACCTCTACCGTCGCTTGGCGGGCTTCGTGGGGCACATCGCGCCGCTGCGCGAGCGCCGCGAGGACCTCGGGCTGCTCGCCGCGCACATCCTCAAGCTCGCGGGCGCACCCACCGCCGCGTTCACCGGCCCCGCTGCACGCGCGTTCTTCATGAGCCCATTTCCAGGGAACGTCCGCGAGCTGCGCACGGGCCTCGCCAGCGCCTCGCACTTGGCCGACGGGCGGCCCATCGAGCTCGATCATTTGCCCCGGCCGAAGAACGACGCGCCTCACCCGTTCTCCGTGCCGCCCATCCCGCTGGCGCCGGTCGCCCTTCGCCATCGCAGCAACCGCCCCGGGCGCGAGAAGGTCGAGGCGGCGCTGTCCACCACGAACGGCAACGTTGTGCGCGCGGCAGCCATGCTCGCCACCCATCCGCGGCAGCTCTATCGTTGGCTCGAGCGCTACGGCATCGACCAAGATAATTTCAGGTCAAACTAATTCGGCGCGCAGGCTGCGGGGGTCGTCGGTGATCAAACCGTCGACCCCGAGCCGCGCGAGATCGCGGGCTTCAGCCCCGCTGTTTACGGTCCATACGTTCACCACCAAGCCCCTCGCCCGCCACGCGGCGACCCGGTCGGGCTCGGTGAGCGTGCGCTCGGGGTGCGCCGCGCGCACGAACGGCGGGCGAGCCAAACGCGCGAGGGGTCGGTAGCGCCGCTCCGGGCTGAGCAGCAGGGCCCGGGGGAGGCGCGGCGCTACAAGTGCGAGGTGCGCGAGCATCCGCGGATCGAAGGACGAGACGACGATGGGCACGGCCGCCTCGAAGGCGCACGCTACGCGCGCCGCCGAACGCACGATCGCCCCTCGGCTCGGGGCGTCGTGCTTCAGCTCGATGTTCACAGCGAGCCCGCGCTCGCGCGCCAAGCGGAGCACCTCGGCGAGCAGCGGCACGCGCTCTCCGCGACCCACGTCGGTGCCCGCGAGGTCGGCCCGGGACAGCGTGCTGATGGCGCGCGCGTCGCGCTTGTCCGTTGTCCGAGACAGCGTCGGATCGTGAAGCACCACCGGTTCGCCGCTGGCGAGCACGCGCACGTCGAGCTCGATGGCGAAGGCGCCGGCGTCCGCCGCGGCGTCGAAGGCCGCGAGCGTGTTCTCGGGCGCCTCGGCCCGCGCGCCGCGGTGCGCGTAGATGCGCGGCCCCTGCCCGGGGGCTCGACGAAACACGCCGTCGAAGCGGCTCGCGTCGTTCATCGCGCGAGCTCGGCAGCGACCTCTTCGACGACGGCGCGCACCCGCTCGAGCTCGTCTTTGCCGAACGAAGCGCCGCCGACGACCGGGTGCCCACCGCCGCCATAACGCCTACAAATCGCGGCGATATCGTGGGTCCGCGGGGTGCTGCTCCAGGGGTTATAGCCAATGCTGAGCTTGAGCTGCTGCTTCGTGCGCAGCACCGTCACCGTGTACACGCACTCGGGAAATTGCGCGTAGGCGAAGAACTTCCCAGGCACGTCGGTGATCTCGTCGCCCAAGTCCAACACCAACACGCGCCCGCGGGGCTGTCCACGCTGCGCCACGCGCTCGGCGAAACGAGCGCGGGCCTCGGCGATCGAGCCCCACGGCACGCGGATCAACGGGCTCTCTACCGCGGCGGCGATGCCACCTTCGAGCAGCGTCGGCATCAGGCTGCCGAGCAGCTCGGCGCTGCCTTTTTGCTCGACGACCGTGGCCAGCATGAGGGCCGGTTCTTCCACGCGGATCGCGGCCTCGGCGCTCTCGAAGCCCGCCGTGTCGACCACGTCCGCCCAGCGCACGAGGTCCGCTTGCTCCTTCAATTCAAGGCCGAAACGCGCCTTGGCCACGTCCGCGATGAGCTTCGTGCACGAGCCGTAGGCGCCATCGTGATAGACCCTGCGCTGCGCGTCGCGGGGCGCGGGCGCGGGGCGGCTCAGCGTGTCGTCCGCGGCGGCGGTGCTGGCCTCGGCCACCTCCGGGGTGGCGAACGCGGTCACGTGGTGATCGAAGTACCAGCCGAGCCGCGGGTGGGGCGTGTAGCGGTAGTCGAGGATCGCGTTGTCTTCGCCGTCGAGCCAGGCCTCGGGCACGCCGTTGATGCGCGGCCCGTAGATGCACGAACGATAGTTGTACGCCCAACGGCTGCCCTCCAGGGCACGGTGCAGGGCCGTAAACACGGCGGCGCTGGCCATTCCGTCGAAGCAATATCCGTGGGTCGCGACGGTGAACCTGCGGGCGGCGGCCATGGCGGTAGCTCCCGTGAGGGCGCGCGGTGCGTCAAGCCCTTCTGACCTTCTGCGTGCCGCCGGCGAAAAAGATCGACGATTTCTATGCAATCGCTTTTACCAAGCGCCGCGCCGCGATATCGCGAGTGGGTCCCTATGGAACGCGACTTCGGCATCAACATCGGCCTCGTTGAAGAGCTCCACGCGAAGTACCTGGAAAATCCAGAGGCGGTCGACCCAAGCTGGCGAGACTATTTCGAGCACGGCGACGCGTCCGCGGAGCCTTTGGCGCCCAGCAAGTCCAAGGCGGGGCGTAACGGCAAAGGCAACGGCGGTGGCGCCGTGGCAGCGCCCTCGCCGGCAGTTTCGCGCCCCGCAGCAAGCCCCGCGGCGCCGCCTGCCAAGCCGCTCGAAGCCGCCCGCCCTGCATCGACCAAGGGCAACGACGAGGACGACACCATCGTCCGCAACATCGCCGAGGCCTTCGCGCGCACCTGGGCCGAGCCCCAACCGTCGACGACCGAAGCCGAAGAGCTAGCGCGCGCGGCCTTTCACGGGCGCGTCTCTCAGCTCGTCAACGCGTACCGCGTGCGCGGGCACCTGTTCGCGCACATCGATCCGCTGGGCGCCCCGATCGAAGGCCCGCCCGAGCTCGATCTGAGCAACTTCGAGCTTGGCCCCGAGCACCTCGATCGCAAGTTCGCGGCCCTCGATTTAGCGGGCCCCAACGTTCAAACACTGCGCGAGATCATCGCGCGCCTCGAAGAGACCTACTGCCGATCCATCGGCGTCGAGTTCACGCACATCGAGGATCCCATTCGGCGAAAGTGGCTGCAAAGCCGCATGGAGTCGACGCGCAATCGCTTCGCCCTCGATCCCGATCTGCAGCGCCGCATCCTCGAAAAGCTCACCGACGCCGAGATCTTCGAGCAGTTCGTGCACAAGAGCTACGAGGCTGGGACGAAGCGCTTCTCCCTCGAAGGCGCCGAGAGCCTCATCCCACTGCTCGACGTGCTCGTGGAGCGCGGCGCCGATCGCGGCGTCGAAGAGGTGGTGTTCGGCATGGCCCACCGCGGGCGCCTCAACGTGCTCGCCAACGTGCTCGAAAAGAGCATGAACGAGATCTTCGCGGCCTTCGAAGACTCGGACGCCGAGGCCTACCTCGGCAGCGGCGACGTGAAGTACCACCTCGGCTACTCCACTGACCGCGTGACCAGTCAGGGCCGCAAGGTGCACCTCACGCTCAGCTTCAACCCGAGCCACTTGGAGTTCGTGAACCCGGTGGTGCTCGGGCGCACGCGGGCCAAGCAAGATCGCAAAGGGCAACACCCCAACCGCGTCATGCCCCTCCTGATCCACGGCGATGCGGCCTTCATCGGGCAAGGTGTCGTGTCCGAGACACTCAACCTGGCAAACCTCCCTGGCTACTCCACGGGCGGCACCATCCACGTGATCGTGAACAACCAGGTCGGCTTCACGACCGACGTCAGCGACTCCCGATCGACGTGGTACGCGAGCGACATCACGCGCATGCTCAAGGTGCCCGTCTTCCACGTGAACGGAGAAGATCCGGAGGCCGTGGTGCAGGTAGCCTACCTTGCCATCGACTACCGCCAGCGCTTCGGCGGCGACGTGGTGATCGACATGTATTGCTACCGTCGCCACGGGCACAACGAGGGCGACGAGCCGAGCTACACGCAGCCGCTGATGTACCAAGCGATCGACAAGAAGCCGACCGTCCGTCAGGTGTACGTGAAGCGCCTCGTCGGCATGGGTGAGATGCAGCCCGAGGAGGCGGAGCAGATCGCGGTCGCGCGCAGGCAGAAGCTCGCCGAGGTCCTCCAGGAGGTTAGAAAGCAAGGCTTCGTCTCCAACGTGCCCAGCATGGGTGGCGTCTGGGCGCCCTACAAAGGCGGCTACGAGACCGACATCCCGGAGGTTGACACGCGCGTCCCGGCGGAGCGCCTCATCGCTCTCTCCGAGAAGCTCCTCGCCTTGCCAGAAGACTTCACGCCCCACCCGAAGCTCCTCCCCCTGCTGCGCAACCGCCACGAGCGCCTCTCCACGGGTCAAGAGTTCGACTGGGGTGTGGGCGAGGCGATGGCCTACGCGACGTTGCTCTCCGAAGGTACGAACGTGCGGCTGTCAGGGCAGGACGTCGGTCGCGGAACGTTCAGTCATCGACACGCGGTTTTGTCCGACGCCAAGACCGGTAAGAAGTTCGCGCCGCTGTCCAACGTCGCCGAGAAGAACGCGCGCTTCCTGGCCTACAACAGCCCGCTGAGCGAGGCGGGCGTGCTCGGCTTCGAGTTCGGCTACGCCCTCGACTACCCGGACGCGCTCGTGCTCTGGGAGGCGCAGTTCGGCGACTTCCTCAACG
>CAYLJT010000648.1:0-5156 GCA_964383995.1 uncultured Polyangiaceae bacterium | reverse complement strand
CTCCACGTCTTTGCTGCTCGAACCGCTGTTGCCAACTCCGACCTTGCCGAGCTGCGGGATACCGAAGATCTCCGCTGCGCCGCGGGCCTCGGACTTCGAGCCGGTGGTCATCGCGAAGGCGCCGACAAACGCGCCGCGCACGAAGTGGGTGGCCTTGGCGCAGGCGCCTGGTCTGTCCGAGACAAGATCGGCGCGGGTCGTCGCCTTGCGCGTCGTGCGCCGTTTGCCGACCGTCATCAAGGCGATGTCGAGCGTGGTGCCCCGCGACAGCTCGCCGCCGAGCTTGGCACCCACCGGCCCCGCCGAGATGGGGAGGTTGGCGTTCAGCTCGTCTTGACTGGCGAGGCGCACCACCTCTTCCTTGGGGGAGAAGCCAGCGAAACCGTACGAACCTTCCACATGGCAGTCGGGTAAGACTTGCAGCGTCTTGCAATCGTAGTGGACCAGCACGAGGCCGTCGCGCATGGCCACCTCCAGATCGCCCCGATCCGCGGAGGGCATGTCCACCACCAACGGCTTTCCATACTCCTTCTTCGCCTCGGGGCCGCAGGCCTTTTCGGTCTCGGGATCGAGCGCTTGGGCAGCGGTAGGCGCGTCGGGGCGCGTTTTGTCGAGGGCCTTGGGACACCCGACGAGGGCGAGGGGGAGGACGGCGAGGGCGCGCCAGGAGGTGCGGAGACGAGGCATGGCGGAGCAGGGTCGCACGTTGCTGCGCGACGACGCAAGGACGCCGTGCGGGGGGGGTCTATCCAAGGGCGCGGCGTGCATCGGCTCCTCGCGCCGTTCGCGACGATTTCTGGGTCGAGATCCCGCCGTTGGCCTTACCATGGCCTCGTGGAAGACGAAGATTTTCGGACGGCGGCGACCGAGGTCGGGCTCGAAGCGAGCGAGGGCAGCGGCGCGACGCCTGGTGCACGTCTCCCCGAGCGCTACGAAGATCTTCGCCTGCTCGGCAGTGGGGGATTCGGGGAGGTGCGGCGCGTCTATGACAAGAAGCTCGAACGCGTGGTCGCGATGAAGCTCATCCGCGCGGACGTGGCCGAAGCCCCCGGTTTGCGGCGGCGCTTTCTCTCGGAAGTGAAGCTCTCGGCGCAACTTCATCACCCTGGCATCGTCGCGCTGATCGATCAGGGAGAGCTGGACGATGGTCGACTGTGGTTCACCATGCCGGAGGTTCGAGGACGTACCCTCCGTGCGGTCGTCGAGGAGGCGTTCTCTCCAGCGGCGGTGGGTGACTTTCGCGCGCGGCGGCGGAGGCTCGTCGACCTGTTTGCACGCGTGTGCGAGGCGATGGCATACGCGCATAGCCGCGGTGTGATCCACCGCGATCTGAAGCCTGACAACATCATGGTGGGGGAGTACGGTCGCGTGATGGTGATGGACTGGGGGCTCGCTCGACGCGTCGGTGGCCCCGTCGATGCCGAGGAGCGATCGCTGTCTTCGTCGTCCTCGCAGGAGAGAGCGAGCGTCGATGTGCAGACGCAGGGTGGGGAGATCATGGGGACACCCGCGTATATGTCTCCCGAGCAGATCGTCGGCGACGCAAGCCTCTATGGTCCTGCCACGGATGTGTACGCGCTCGGCGCCGTGCTCTACCACTTGCTCGCGGGGCGCGCGCCGTTCGAGGGGAGCCGCGAGATGATCTGGAAACGCATCCTGACCGAAGGGCCTTGTCCGGTCTCCGAGGTGGAGGTCCCCCACGAGCTGTCGGCGATTTGCAAACGTGCGATGATGCGATCGGCGAGCGAACGCTATCTCGACGCGGCCGAGCTGGCGGCCGAGATCGAGGCCTTTTTGAGCGGCGCGCGGCGCAGGGAACAGGCGCTCGCGGAGCTTTGGACCGCGCTCGCCGAGGGGCCCGTGATCGCCAATCTCCGGGCGCGCGCGGCGAGCCTGCGCGAAGAGGCGCGGGCGCTGCTTTCGCCGCTGCGATCGTTCGATCCGGTTCGGGACAAACTGCCGGGATGGTCCCTCGAAGACGAGGCGGAGCGCTTGGAGAGCGAGGCGGCGCTAGCGGAGGTGCGCTGGACGCAGAGGGTTCACGGAGCGCTGGCCATCGATCCGGAAACGCCAGAGGCGCACCGGGCGCTGGCAGACCACTACCGGGACAAGCTGGCTGAGGCCGAGCGGGCTCGAAGGCACGACGACGCTGCGCGGGCAGAGGTGCTCTTGCGGGCTCATGATCGCGGCGAGCACGCGGCGTTCTTGAGCGGGAAGGGGGCGCTCACCCTGGTGACCGACCCGCCGGGCGCGACGGTCGTGCTCGAACGTTATGTGCTGCGTGGGAGGCGGCTTGTGCCCGAGATTTTGAGGGAGCTCGGGACTACGCCGCTCACCGAGCTAGGGCTCGACCGAGGCAGTTATCGTCTTCGGATCAACGCGCCCGGCTGCGCCGAGGTCAGCTATCCTGTGCTTATCGAGCGTGGGGAGCACTGGGATGGATGCGCACCAGGGCAGCGCGAGCCTCTGCCCATCGTGCTGCCGCGGTGTGGTGAGATCGACGACGATGAGGTGTACGTTCCGGCGGGTTGGGCATGGGTCGGTGGCGATCCGGACGCGCCAGACAGCTTGCCGGCGATGCGCGCCTGGATGGACGCCTTCGTGGTCGGGCGCTTTCCAATAACCAACGAACAATACCTGAGCTTCCTCAACGATCTCGTGGCGTCGGGGAAAGAGGCTGAGGCGCTCGCAGCGTGTCCACGCGTGAACCAGGGGATCGCCGGGAAGACGGGAGATCCCTTGTCGTTCGAGCGCGGGTCAGATGGGCAGTTTCGCTTCAAGGCGACGGACGTCATGGAAGTGTGGGCGCCGCGAGGCCCCGTCGTCCTGGTGGACTGGTATGGCGCGGCGACGTATGCCCGCTGGCGCTCGGCCCGCGCGGGGAGAGCGTTTCGGCTCTTGCACGAGCTGGAGCGAGAGAAGGCGGTGCGCGGCGTCGATGGGCGACACTTTCCATGGGGAGACTTCTTCGATCCGACCTGGGCTTGCATGGCGCAGAGCCACGCGGGGGCGACCGCCAGGACGTCTGTCGACGACTACCCGCTCGACGAGAGCCCCTACGGAATGCGCGGTGGGGCGGGGAATAGCCGCGACTATTGCCTGAACCGCTGGACGCTCGAAGGACCTCCGCTACAAGATGGCAGGCTGATTATCGAAGAGTCGACGCCCACAGAGGACGAGCTCTGCGCGGTTCGCGGAGGCGCGTGGCTGACGGTGAAGAACCACTGTCGTGCCGCTGCGCGCTTTACCAACCGGGCTATCGATCGAAGAAGCGTGGTAGGCTTTCGTTTGGCGCGGACGCTGCGGCGCGGAGGGTGATCGCCGGACAGTACCTGAACAACTCCTCGGGTCAGAAGTCAGAAGACGCGCTGTACATACTCCCTGACGGGCCTTGAGGGTGGTAGTCCTGCGGTGACTCTCCCTGGGAGGAGATGGCAAGATCATTGCCATTCGGCGCGACGTTGCTCGTGCCCGTCTGGTACCAGACCACGCGATCCAGGCTTGTTCCGCTGCTGGCCAGGCACAGGGCAACAGCGAACACAGGCGATGAGGTCGAGCTACCGAAGGCGAGCGAGCCCACGGGGAATTCTTCGGTGGTCCTCGACCAGGTGCACGAGGCGGCGGCCGTTTCGAGCTGGGTGCAGGGGCCCATCGCGATGGGAGACGCCTCGCTGACGTCGCTCCATTTCCAGTCGGCCGATCCTTCCGTGGTGTTCATCCGCGAGAAATGCAAGGTGCCGCCGGCCGCCACGCCGGACGCGAGCTGCGCGAGGGCCGAGGCATTCGTAAACCAGGTCTCGCGATCAGGCACCATCGCCAAAGACTGCACCCCTCCACTGCTTTGGTAATAGAAGGTTCCTTCTTCCCCGCGCGCGTTCGTAACCACCATCCGCGCGATGGGTAGCTGGCTTTGATCGGCCCTGATAAGGGCGAGCGAATAGACGCGAAAATCCCTCATTCCGCCGTCGATTTGGCCTCCACACCGGGCTTGGGTAGGCTCGCGCGAGGTGGCGTTTGCGGGTGCTTCGCGGCCTGGGTAGAGGAGTGGCAAGGCGCCGGCCGGCTCAGGGCCGATGAGGGTGGGGACTTGATCGAAGCTCAACGCGGAGAGCAATGCGCGTGCTCGGCGCAGCAGCTCTTCGTGGCTTACATCGAAGTGGATGACCCCGTCTTCGTCGCTCGTCTGCCATTGCCCCATGGCCGAGGACAGAGCCCAACTGAAGGCTCCACGCCACTCGCCGTCAAAGACGCTCCACTCCGACACTTGATCGGGCTGGCAGGCCGAAAGCACGCGCTCCAAGGTGCCTCCACGGCTAACCTTGCGTTGGGCGGCCTTGTCTTGCAGGCGGCGCAGGATGTTCTCGGCGCGTGTCCGGCCCTTCTCGTGCGCCTTCTCGATGACGCTCTCGCGGAAGCTCGCGGCCTTGGCCTGCGTTTGGGCGACCAGGTTGTCGCCCCGGTTCTTACCCGCTTGCGCGTGGCAGCAGTCGAGGAAGAGCGTCAGTCGCGCTCCGGCGCGGGTCGCAGCAAGCCTGTCGACCAGCGCTTCGACCGAGACGACTTGATCGAGCGAGCCTGTCAGATCCGACGGGCAGAGGTCGACGCCGCCGTCGTCGACGCGGCCGTGGCCGGAGAAGGTCAATAGGCCCGAGGCGGGCTCGTGGCCCGCGATGGAGCGAACGAGCCAATGGAGCCCTTCGACGATTTCGTCCTGGGTGGCCTCTCGAACATTGCTGCGTGTCGCGGTGGGGCCGAGATCGGCGGGCGAGAGCTTCGGGCTGGTGAGGACGCGGATGTTGTCGGGGGAGAAGCCGGCGAGGATGCACTGCCGATAGAAGGCCCGGGCGTCGTTGACGGCGCCCTTGAGATCGCTCGTCCCTCTGGGCTGATCGAGCGAAATGTCATAGCTACTGTAGTCTTGAACGCCGATCAGCAGCGCGTAGTTTCTGGGTTCTCTTTTCACGGTTTCCTCCTCGCGACGTCGCGATGCGTCTTCGATCGTGATGGCTCGCCGCGCTCGCAGATGGATCGGTAGCGCCGCGGGAGGGGCGGCACCATTACGGGAACGTTACATGGCCGAGCGCGTGAGGGCTAAGCTCGAGTGCCATGGCGATCGTCAACCGAGTCGGCTAACGCCAGTCCTGTCGGTCTCCGTC
>CAYLJT010000647.1:0-5157 GCA_964383995.1 uncultured Polyangiaceae bacterium | reverse complement strand
GCAAGATCAAGAACAACACCGCGCCGATGGCGGCCACGAGGGCCAGCTCCGCCAGCCACTTTTCCTTCATCCAGCGCCGCATGCGCGACACCCGCTGACGAACCCGCGTCGCAGGCACCCGCTCTTCTTCGGCGATGCTCTCCAGCTTTTCGCCCTCCCCTTCGCGGGCCATCCAATCCAAGGTCTTCGCGGCTTCGCCGCTTTTTCCGGCTTGCTTCTCGGCCCATCCCACGAGCTCTCGCGCCTCGATCGGGGCCGGCGCCACCTCGATTTCCGGGGGCTCTTCGCCGCTCATGCGCTTGTTGCGGCGAAAGTGGTCGACCACTTTGTTGTGCGCCACGCGAATCAGAAACCGCCGCAGCTCCTGGGGCTCGTCGGGCAGCCTGGGGGAGGCGACGGCGTCACAAAGGATCGTCTGGACCACATCCTCGGCGTCCGCCGAAGGCACCCGCCGCCGCACGTAATTGAGCAAAAGTACGCGAATTTCCTCGGTCGCGAAGGCCGGCGGGACGGAGTCCGAGGGGCGGGGCGGCGAGGGCATGAGCGTAGTCATCGTCGGCCTATCGCGCCGCGCCCGACAAGTGTGACCGGGCCCCGATTGATTTGTCGCCCGTCGATTGGGGGAACGGTCTGCCTTTCGTTTGGTATGGTGGGCGCCTCTTGGCCACGGCAGAAAAGACCCCCGAGCGACAACGAGCCTTCTGGCTCATGAAGAGCGAGCCCTTCAAGTACGCCTTCTCCCAGCTCGTCCGCGACGGTCGAACGACTTGGGACGGCGTGCGAAACTTCGAAGCACGCAACAGCATGCGTGGCATGAAGGTGGGCGACCTCGTCTTTTTTTATCACTCCAACGAGGGCAAAGAGATCGTGGGCATCGCGCGGGTCGTTCGCGAGGCGTACCCCGATCCCACGGCCGACGAAGGGGAGGACTGGAGCGTCGTCGACGTGGCTCCGGTGGTCGCCCTCAAAGAGCCCGTGCCGCTCGAGACCATCCGCAGCGACCCGGCCCTCACCGACATCGCGCTGCTTCGCCGTTCGCGCCTCAGTGTGATTCCCATCTCGCGAACACATTTCGATCACATCCTCAGTCTCGGCAAAACGAAGATGCCGAAAGTTCCTCGGGAGAAAGCGTGAGGACCCCGCATCTGGCTCGACTTGGTCTTCTGGTCTGTTCGGCCCTCTTCACGGCCTGCGCGGGCTCGCCCACCCCGGCCACCATCGACGGCGAGCCCGTTTGTGCCGACTTCGAAATCGGCGCGACCCACACCAAAATGATGGGGGGCCTGAAGCAACCCGTCACGGTGCTCGTGAAAGACGATGAAGACGTGGTGTTTCGTTGGGTGATCCGCGGTCGCCGCAGCGAGACCGACACCCGCACCCACACCGTCTTGCCGGACGACGACAACGAGTACACGGTCGAGTGGTACCAGTGCGAGAACGAGCGGGCGCCGGCCCCCGCCGATGGCGCGGGCGCCAACCGCCACACCCCGACCTACGAGTGCGGCACGCTCAAAGAGCCCTACGCAACGGCGAACCTCGTCACGAAGAAGGGCGACCCCCAGAGCCACACCATCACCTTTGCGCCCCCGCCCAACCCCGCGTGTTGGCAGGGCGAGGCGCCCCCCGCCGCGGTCTCCGCGCCTCCGCCCGTGGTCGAGCCTCCGCCTCCCGTCGAGCCCACGCCCTCCGCCTCGGCAGCGAGCTCCGCCTCCGCTGCGCCGGCGGCCTCGTCGGCCGCGCCCGAGAAGGCCAAACCGACCCCGGCCAAGGGCCCCAAGGCCAAAGGCGACGGCGCCGCGGCCCCCGCCGAGGGCGCCACGATTCAGGAATAGTCGCGGCGGACGTGGGCATGGTCCGCACGGCGCGCGTTTAATGGCAGTCGGAGAGCTCCTCCGTTTGCTACCCGTTGGCGCCGCATGGGTCGTCGCCGCGGGGGTCGTTAGCGCGGCGCTGCGTCTCAGACAAAAGCTTACCCGGGCCGGAAACCGCCTGCGCGTCGGCCTGCGGGGGGTTGTAAAGGTTGGCGATGGCGCCTTCTCTGCCCTCGCGTTTCATCGCGTGGAGCAGGTCGGCAGGGCCGTGCAGGGCAAGAAGGGCACGCCGACGATCGTCTTCGAAGATCTTGCCTTCGACTCGGAGATCGCGGGAGGGAAGGTGGCCCTGGCGTCGGGAGGTGAGATCCAGGTCCGCGGAGGTCGTCGCGACGACGAGGTATGGGTCGATCTCGAAGCTCGCCAGCCCGCGGTCGAGCCCGGGGCGTTCGCCGCCGCGTACACCCATGCCCGCAAAACCAAGGGATTTTCGCGCACGGTGGAGTCCCGCTTGCTGGAAGGTGACCCGGTGGTCGTCGCGGGTGTCGAGGTCGACGGCGTTCTACAGGGCGAGGAGGGTCAGCCCCTCCTGGTCGCCACGCCCGCGGCCGTGGCATGGTGCGTAAGGCAGGTCATCCGGTTGACCTGGGTGGTTGGGGCTGCTCTCGCGGTGTCCAGCTTGCTGACCCTTGCGAATCTTACCCGGGTGGAAGGCCTCTTGGGATCTGAGCTTCTGTACAGCGCCGATCTGCTGCTGATCCTGGGTGTCGCCGTCGCCGGTTGGCGCGAAATTCGGCGCTCGACGCCCCTCCCCGTCGCGCCCCTTCGGGGCACATGGCGACGGGGAGACGCGCCTTGAGCGATCTTCCGACGGGACGTACCGCCTACCCTCGCGGAGCGGAGCGCCGGCCCCGTCGCGCGTCCCAAGCCACCGCGGCGAGGCCGAGCAGGGCGGCACCGTAGGATGGACGGTCGTCCGGGGCGGTACGACAGCCGCACCCGCCCTGCGCCGACAAGCTGGACGGCGCCGCGAGGGGTGGCTCCACGACCACGTCCACCGCATCCGTGTCCTGACCGTCGACGGACGCCACCGTCACCCCGATGGTCATGCGCGTTCGCGCCGAAACCAAGGGCGCCGTGAAGGTCGCGTGGTCGTCGTCAACCGTCAGGTCGACGGCGGGTCCGGACAGCTCTGCCCATGCAAAGGTGAGCGCGTCGCCATCCGGGTCGGAGCTCAGCGACGCGTCGAGGTCCACCACGTCTCCCGATCTGACCACGCGGTCGGCGCCGAGCTCGGCGTGGGGCGGTCCGCTCACCACGGCGCCGCAGGTGGACGTGTCCACCACCACGGTCGGAAACGGCTTCTCGGCGAGCCCGGTAAGGCTCACGTCATCGATCTCCCAACCAAACTCGCTCGCCGCTTCGTCGGTCCCGATGCGAAAGCGAAGCTCGATCGTCTGCCCCGCGAAGGCCTTGCCAAGGGGGATGGTGACGGTCTCCATGGCGGGCCAGGCGCCGTTTTGCCCTACGTATCCCGGGCGGTCGGCGAGCGGGTTTTCGGCCAGGTTGCCGATGGTGCCACCGTAACCCGGGTCGCCGAAGCTCGAAATGTCCTCGAAGCTCTGCCCGTCCACGCGGATCTCCACGACCGCGCCGTCCCAATGTTCGGGGCCCCCCGAGGGCCCGGGGCTCTCTTCGAAGCTGTGCCGGTGCTTGAACGACAGGGTCAGATCTTGATCGGCCGACACCACGAGGGGAGGGGAGATCAGCGAGGTGTCGGACGGCGCGCCGTAATCCACGCCATGGTAGACGTGGTTCGGCCCGTTGTCCTGGGCGGTCCGCTGCCAGATCGCGTCTCCCAGGTTTCCGAGGGTGTGCCAGACCTCGATGTCGCTCTCGAAATCCGCGCTGTCGCTCGACGCAGGGAGATCGTCGAAGTTGGCGCGCGGTGCCGTGGAGGCCTCCACCGCTGGCTCACAGCCCGCGGCGTTCTCCGCGCGCACGGTGAGCGCGATCGGGAAGGTGTCCGAGACATCCGCCGCCAGCGCGATGGGGAAGGTGACGGTCTGTGCGGCGAGCGGCGGCAAGCTCGGGATGGCAAGCACACCCCCCGAGGGTAGCTCGACGCCGGGCGTGTCGGTGGTGACGGTGATGGTGGTGTCGGTGGCGTCGATGACGCTGGCGTTGGTGACCGTAAACGAGATGGTCCCCGTCTCCTCCGCGTCCAAGCGTCCGTCTTCGTCGCAGCTCACCACGCTGTCGTCCAGGGTCACAGGGCCGATGACGAGGGCTGGCGCGATCACGAAGCTCTCTTCCACCCCCTCGTTGTCGAACGACTCTTTGGGGGGCGATACCGCGCACGAACCGGCTCCCCGCGTTGCGAAGCCCTGGGCAAGGATCGCCGCGTCCTCGGGGTCGCTGGCCAAGGCGGCCGCGAGGATGCCGTCGCGCTGCTCTGTAAAGGTAGGCTCCGCGGGAGCGAGCTTCATGCCGAGCACGAGGTAGTCTTGCATCCGTCGGCGTGCCTCCTCGAAGCTGTATTTGGGGCTCGGCCCTTCGCTCTGTCGCAGTAGCCCGACGTAGGCCTCGAACAGCATGATCGTCCAGATCTCCCCCGTGCTGTGCACCTCCGCGTTGTCGCCGTAGTCGTTGGCGATGGGCACCGTGGTGGGGAGCGTTGCGCTGGCCGCGATGTGCTTGAACGTGAAGGCGTTCTTGGTTTGATCGACGGAGTAAGGCATGCGTCGGATGCCGAAATAGCCGTGCTCGCGGTAGGCTCGACTGGCGTACAGGGGGTCGGCGTAGGTGCCATTCAGGTCGTCGCCGGGGCGCAGGCGCGTGATGAGCGACAGAAAATCGCCCCAGCCTTCGCTCTCGCCGCCGCACTGGTTGAGGGCGCAAAACACCAGGCGATGGTGGAGGTAGTGGCCCCACTCGTGGGCGACCACCAGGTTGTCGATGGTGCCGTCGACTCGCACGCCTGCGCTGCGTTGCAGGGTGGCCGTGACCGTCCCCGAGGCCAGGGCCGTGGCGATGGCGTTGCCGTCGGCCTGGGTGATCGACAGGACCGGAATGCTCACGGGTCCAAGATTGGAAGCAGGCATGTCCGGGGGGTAGCCGCTCTGGTTGTTGACGAGCAGCATGCCCACCGCCCCCGCCGCTTCGGCGTTGAGCGCCTTTTCGTGGAACGTGCACGAGCCCCGATCCACGAGCGCGATCTTACCGGTCAGATCCACCACCAGCGCCTGGCAGGCGTCGGTCGTGGTGCCGGCGCCATCGTCGGCCCGACCCACGTCGGCGGTAAGATCGAAGGAGAGGGGCCCGAACCCCGCGGAGCCCGTGATCA
>CAYLJT010000646.1:0-5160 GCA_964383995.1 uncultured Polyangiaceae bacterium | reverse complement strand
CCAAAAAGTGCGGGATTTGCCAGAAAAACAGCAGCCCAAACAGCGAGAGGCCCGGGCCCGAAATGCTGCCCGTGGCGGCGGCCCAGCCCAGCAATGGAGGGATGGCGCCGGGCACGGCGCCCACGATGAGGGCCGTCGGTGAGCGACGCTTCATCGGCGTGTAGACCAGCACGTAGGACAAGAGCGCGATGCCCGCGAGGGCGCCCGCCAGCGGATTCACGGCGAATGTGAGCAGGGGCAGCGAGATGAGCGTGCACAAAAGGCCCACGAGCAGCGCCGCTTCGGAGGGCAAACGCCCGGTCGGCAGCGGGCGCAGGCGGGTTCGCTCCATGAGCGCGTCGGTGTCGCGCTCCAAGAACATGTTGAGCGCGTTGGCGCCCGCGACAACCGTTGCAGTTCCAACGATGGTGGCGATGGCGCTCTGCGAGCCAGGCCGATCGCCGAGAGAACGGCCGCCGAGCCACAGGCCCGCCGCGGTCGTCGTGATGACGAGCGCGGTAATTCGCGGCTTGGTAAGCGCCACGAGATCGGCGAGCACGCTGCCCCACCCCGCCCCACCCCGCGCCCACCACGGCGACGAGCGACGCTCGACAGAGGGCTCAGCGAGAAGCTCGCCCTCGTCGCGCGTGTCGGCCGTTTCCGTGGTGGTGCGCTCGATCACGCGTCGACTACCAGAGACCCTTGAGCTCGTCCTTGTTTTCCGGGGGCTCGGCCTCGGTGCCGTCGTACGTGAACGCCACGTCGGCGGGCTTGCCGTCGGCGACCTCGACGTCGGCCGTCTTCAGGCCGTAGGTCGCGTGCCACGCCTCGAGCTTGTATTTGCCGGGGGGAAGCTTGTCGATCGTGAACGAGCCGTCGGCGCCGCTCACCGCGAAGTAGGGGTGGTCGGTGACGACCACGAAGCCGCGCATCCAGGGGTGCACGTCGCAGGTGAACTTCACGACCGTGGGATCCTCGGGGGACTCCTTGCCGATCATGTCGGAGCCCTTGGGCTGGGCCTGGTTGAACCACGACTCGGCGCCCTTGTAGGTGTGCACGTTGTGGAGCGTGCCGTCGCTGTTCTTGATGTCGATGGTTTGACCTGCAACGGCGCCCTGGATGCGGGGCGTGTACATGCAGTTTTCCTGATCGATTTCGGCGTGCTTCGAGGTGTCGAAGGTGCCCTTGACCGAGCCGTTCGCGAGGCGAACGAACACGTCTTGGAGCTTGCCGTCCTTGACCACGACCGCGTTGTAGACGACTTCCTTGTCCTTGCAGAACTCGGCGTCCTTGCGCTTCGCGGGGACCTTCATTTCGGGTGCTTTGCCCGTGAAGCTCACCACGCCCTTGATGACGCCGTTGCCCGTCGCAGCGGCGGCCGGGGCCGCGGGGGCGGCGGTGGGCTTCGCCGTGGCGGCGGCGCTGGCAGTGGGCTTCGCGGTCGACGCCGTGGGCATCGGCTTCGGGGGGTCTTCGCAGGCGACAAGCGCCGCCGCGAGGGTGCCGATGGCGGCGAGCGAAACGAGATAACGACGATCCATTGCGGAATCCTCCATGCCGAAGGCTTCGCGCCTCGGCTCTGACCTGCCACGCGGGATACATCCCGCGGGGCGCCCTCGCCGACAACGGAACAAGGGCGGCGTTTTGTCCCGCTCACCTATCGCGCGGGACCAGCGCTGCTTTAGTGAAACCCTCGGCCCATCGCAAGGGCGTTGCCCACCGCAAATAGTGCGCGATCGGCGGCCTCAGACGCCCTTGGCGACGGCCGCGCGCGGGGGCGCTGGCTTGGCGTCTTCGCCTTCGCCTTCGAGCACGCTCCACAGCGCGCGACCATCGCGCGCCACGAGCGCCAGCGTGGCCGCGGCGACGAAGATGGCCAGGCCCGACAAGGGCACGTCCGGCGTCGCGCGGGCCAACGCGAGGAGGGTGAGGGCCGCCGTCGCGGGCGCCCCTCGACGGGACGAGACGAGCAACGTGAGCGCCACGACGGGGCCGAGAAGAGCCGCGAAAATCAGCGCGCCGAGCGCCACCGCGGGGGTCGGCGTCGGGGTCAACAAGATCGCGGCGCGGTAGATCAGCACTTGCCACGGCGTCGCCTCGGGCTCGGCCCCCGACGCCCCCGTGCTGGTTGCGAACAGCGCCAGCGCGAGGGCCGCCAACACCTCCGGACGAACCATGCGCTTGCGCCCCGGATCCGCGACCAGCAGCGCGAAAAACAGCACCAGTCCATCGGCCACAAAGGACGTCATCGCGAGGACACGGATGAGCCCCGCGAGGCTGGCGGCGATCTCTCGGCCCCACGTTAGAAGGCCAAGCATGATCAGCCGCGCCGCGCTCGCGACCGCGAGCACCGCGAACGGCAGCGCGAGGACGCGCGTCGCCGTGCTGCGAAACGCCCGCACCGCCGCGAAGATCGTCGCGAGCGTAGCGCCAAGACCGAGGACCCACGCGGCGGTATCGTCGAGCCGCACCGCGGGCGCGCGCATCCCGAGGTAGATCACGACACCCCCGAACGCGGGCCAAGCAACCCGCTCGACGAGGCTGCCCTGCGCGCGAAACAGCGCCAAAGAAAGGCCCAACGCGGTCACTGAGAGGGCGACGGCATAGACCTGTGACGCGAGCGCTCCCGCGTGGCGCATGACGAGGATCGCGTCTTCCAGGCCCACGCCCACGCCGGGCAGCGCGGGCCCTACGGCGCGTCCCAAGAGCGTCGCGAGCAGCCCGATGATGGCCACGGGCACGAGCAACGACAGAGACGTGCTCACGCGGCTCGGCGACCTACGTTGGGGCTTTTCGGCGGGCCCGGAGGGGCTCTGCTTTGGAGCCTCGACCGATTCGTCGCCCGAGGGCTGGACCGAAGAAGAGCTCATTGCGAAGGTCAGGGCGTCCGCAAGGGCAAGAGGGGCCCCGAATCGCCGTCGTCCGATCGAGGGAGCAGGGGACGGCGCGGCGCGGGCGTCTCGGGCGGAGGAGTGTCGACCTTGATGATGTAGGGGCGGGCGTGCCGCGTGGTGCATGCGTCGAACGGATCGCGATGAAACTCCCAGTGCAGGTACACGTTGCCATCGGTGGAGATCACGGCGTCGGGCGCTCGACCGTAGGGCGAGCCGCGTGAAACGGCGTTGAGCGCCGCCACGTCGAAGGCCGTCACGCCGCTCGCCCGAGTGACGCCAAGCCGCACGATCTTGCCTTCGTCGCGGCTCAAAACGATCTCGAGGTGGGTCACGAGGTCGGCGTCGTTGAGCGGACTATCCGAGGGCATTCCGTCGAGAAATTCGAGAAATTCTTCGGCAAAAATAGGGTGGAGCCGGTTGTGGATGGTGTTGATGTAGCCGGCGAACGGGACGCGCGCCGCGTTGAGCGCCGTCTGGTTTCCGAGCTTCACCGTGGGGTCGTAGTTCTCGATCGCCGGGCGCCAACGCTCGAACTTGTTGCCCTCCCACGAGCCGCGATGGGCGCTGCGGCGCGATGCGCCGTCGGCGGCGCGCTCGGCTTCGAGCTGCTTTCGACCCACGACGGCCTCGATCGTTCGCTGTGAGAGGCGCGCGACACCGGGCGTGCCTGCCGCGACATCGACCGGGCCGACCGTCGCACGAGCAGCCCGTCTCCCGGCCTTTTTCGATTTTCCATCGCCACCCGGGTTGGCCGGATCGAGCGAATAACTGCCGCCTTCGGCGGACATGACCTCGGGGGACGCGGGCCCCGCTCCACCCGGCGACGGAGCCACGGCCTCCTTCGAGCCTGCCCGCACGACGTTGGCACCGGGGGTGGGCGAGAGCGTGTTGCCCTTCGCGTTTTGCCCCGCGTTGCTGCGAGTCTCGGACCCCGGCGCATCGTGACTGTGCTCCGCCGCGGTACTGCTCTTCGCGCCCTCTCCGGGCGCGCGCCCGGGCTCACCTTGGCGCTCTTCGCTGTGCGCGACGTCGTCGTGGTCGCTGTTGCCGACCTCGTCCTTCGGGCCGCCCACATGGGTCCCCGGCGAGGGCGTGGGGTCGTCCTGATCGTGGGCTCGAATGCGCGCCACGGTCTCCTCGGCGACGTGGTTCGCGTCGTCCGCGATGCGTGTCGCGTCGGGGTTGTCTTCCTGGTCTTTCTCGACGTGCTGGCGAATCGCGAGGCGATTGTCCGACGGCGGCGGAGGCGGCGGGGGCACGGGCGGCAGCGGCACCACGGGCTCCGGCGGCTTCTCTTCGGCCTTTTTTTCTTCCGGCTTGGGGGGCTCGACCTTCGGCTCCTCAGGCTTTTCCTTCGCAGGCGGCTCGGGCGTCAGCTCTTTGTCGAGCTTCTCGAGATCCTCGACCCCCACCTTTTTCGGCTTCGATTTGGCCTTTTCGGACTTCAGCGCATCGAGCGGGACGGTGAGCGCGTCGGGATCGTCGGCTTCGCTCTCGTCGATGGGCGGTTCGAGCTCGGGCTTTGGCAAGAGCGCGTCCATCTCGGCTTCGGTCAGCATGCTGACCTCGAAGGTCCGGTCCGACGGGCGCAGCTCGTGCTGCACGGCCTTGACCAGAGCCCGAATATCCGCGCGATCTTGCATGACCTGCGCGACCTCGACGGCACCTCCCCCGCCCCCCGCGTGCACGATGACGGCAGCGGAGATCCAGAGAACCAGGGGGATGGAGGCGTCGCGGGCCATTCGAAGCTATTGGGGCGCGGATGGGGCTGGATCTGGCCCTAATGAGGCGTCAGGAGCCTAGCAGCGCCGGGGTGTAGCGTCACCCCTTCATGATGGCGTCCCAGTGGTCCGCGATCTCCTCCGCGGTCCAGGGCTCGTCACCGTCTTTGAACTTGCCGGCTGTCTGAACCACCTTGAACGCGTACATGTGGGCTCCGGCGACGGCCACCACGTGCCCCGTGCGGTCGTTGCACAGCGAGCTCGCCAGGTAGAGCGCCACAGGCGCCACGTGCTCGGGGGTGAGCTGCTTGAGACCCGATTGGAACATCGGCAGGTCTTCGGTGAGGCGCGTTCGCGCGATGGGCGCGATGGCGTTGACCGTGATGCGGTGCTTCTGTAGCTCGATGGCCAACGTGCGTGTGAGGCCGTAAATTCCAGCCTTTGCTGCGGCGTAGTTGGCTTGGCCGAAGTTGCCCATCATGCCCGAGACGCTCGTCGTGTTGACGATGCGCCCCCCCTCCCCCTGCGCGATGAGCCTTCTTGCAGCCGCTTGCGCGCAAAAGAAG
>CAYLJT010000645.1:0-5177 GCA_964383995.1 uncultured Polyangiaceae bacterium | reverse complement strand
CTCGGCGGGGCCGAGGCCGAGGGCGCGTCCGAGGTACACGGCGTAGGTCGCGACTCGGTCGGAGTGGCCCGAGGTGTAGCGATCCATCTTGTCGATGGCGTTCGCGAGACCCCGAATCGTCTGCTGGAAAGTGGCCTGCAAGTCTTCGTACAGCCGGGCATTTTCGATGGCTGCGGCGGCCCGCGAGCCGATGATACTGAGCAGCTTTCGCTGGCCTTCGTCGAAGCGTTTGCCCTTCGTGAACGAGGCGAGCGCGACGAAGCCGATGGAGCGTTGCTTGACGCGGAGGGGCACGGCCATGAACGACTGCAGTGGCGCGTCGGGCGGCGTCGCAAAGAAACGAAGGGCCCGCGCGCCCTGTTCGAGCAACAGCGCTTCGGGCTCGAAATGCCGCAAAACCGAGCGCGGATCGAGCACGCCCACGATCTCGTCGGCGCCGAGGTTCGGTCCGTGCAAATGCAGCCGCTCGAAAAACCCGCCCTCGCCGTCATCGAGCCAGGTGGACACGAGGTCGGCGTGGACCTCGTGGATGCAACCATCGGCGACGGTGTCGAGCACCTGATCGAGCGACAAGCTCGCGGCGATCGCCTCGCTCACTTTGTAGAGCGACACCGCCTCGCGCAGGCGCAGATTCTCGGCCGCGAGGCGCTGTTTTTCGAGCCCGCGCCGCAGCACGTGCACGATCTCTTCGAGCTTGAACGGCTTGAGCACGTAGTCGTAGGCGCCGCGCTTCATGGCGTTGATGGCGGTCTCCACCGTGCCAAACCCGGTCATGATGACGGTGAGCGCATCGGGGGCCGTCCGCGCAATCTCGTCGAGCAGCGCGATGCCCCCCATCTTCGGCATTTTCAGGTCGCTGATGACCATGTCAAAGCGCGACCCGCCAAGCTCCCGCACGGCCGCCGTGCCGTCTTCCGCGGTGCGAACGTAGTAGCCTTCCGAGCCGAGAAATTCGGCGAGCATGTCTCGGATGACCTTTTCGTCATCGACGACGAGCACGCGCGGTCGGTCTTCGGGTTGAACAGACGAAGACATGATCGAAAAAAAAGCACCGCAGCTCCGAGCGCGGGGCGGAGCGGGAGCCTACCAGATCGGAGCAGGATTCCACCACGCCCGAGGAGGGGATGCGGTAGCGCTAAACGTTTCGCGTCGCGGTGTGCAAATGGTCGGAGAATTCACCACCGATCATCTGCGCTGCCGCACTTATCCGTGGAATCTCCTTCGATCGTGACTAATTTAGGGGAGCTTGGTCCCCGCAGTCACACACGAGATCCGCCCGCGGGGGCCCTTACACGAGGCGCCCGAAACCGCGCGCGCCGTTGTTCGGTAAGGAGCCTGTCCGCGGCTCCGTTGGAGGTACTCCTTGGCCACGATGCGAAGCTTGCTCGTCTCCCTCCTGTCTCTCTCCATTTTGGGCGCGCTGCCCGCGTGCAACGCGTTGACGGGCTCCGACGACCTGTCGCTGACGAAGGACAAGGGAGGCGATGACGACGACGATCCGCCGCCTCCGCCGCCGCCTTCCCTCGTCGAAGTCGCTGGCGTGACCATCACGGAGGTGTCGGTCTACCAAGGGGTCAAGCGCACGCTGATGCAAAACGGCGCGCTCTACGCCGCGGGGGTCCCGGTGGTGGCCAATCGCGACGCTCTCGTGCGCGTCTTTGTCCGCCTCGATGGCGCGTACAACGGTCAGCCCATTACCGGGCGGCTCACGCTCACGGCGGGCGGCGCTCCCATCGACGTCACCCAGACCTTGACCGGCGATTCGAACGAAAAAGACCTGACGAGCACGATAAACTTCCAGGTCCCGGCGGCCAGCGTCCACGAAGACTTCCAGTATCAAGTGCTGCTCGGGCAGCTCGAGGGCGTCGGGGCCAAGGGTACGGGCACTGCCACGTATCCCGCCAATGGGCTCGAGCTCATCGGCGCGACCAACGTGGGCGCGACCCTCAAGGTTCAGCTCGTCCCTGTGCAATATTCCGCGGATGGGTCGAACCGTTTGCCCGACACCTCTGAAGAGCAACTGACCCAGTACAAAGACGGCTTTTGGGCGATGTACCCGGTGCCTGCGGTGGAGATTTCGGTCCACGCGCCCATCGTCTGGAACAAGACGGTTCAAGCCTTCGGGAGCGGCTGGGACTCGCTGCTCAACAAGATTACCCAGCTTCGGCTCGACGAGAACACGCCGCAAGATGTCTATTTTTATGGCATCTTCAATCCCGCTGACAGCATGGGCAAATATTGCAGTCAGGGCTGCGTGGCGGGCCTCGGCAACTTGGCCGGTCCCGGCGACAACTACGGTCGAGCGGCGATTGGCCTCGGCTTCACCGGCTACGAGTCGGTCGACACAGCCCTGCACGAAATCGGCCACACGCACGGCCGCGACCACGCGCCTTGCGACGTCTCCCCCGCCGACAAAAACTTCCCGTACTCCAACGGGCACATCGGCGTTTGGGGCTACAACATGTCCACACAGCACATGATGGATCCCAATATCTTTGGCGACATCATGGGTTATTGCATTCCCACGTGGATCAGCGATTACACGTTTTATGCGCTCTTGACGCGCATCAAAGACGTCAATGGGGCTCGCTGGACGTTCCCCGCCGAGCTCATGGATCGCACCTACGAGCGCGTCCAGATTGACGGTCACGGCGGCGCCGAGCTCATCGATCCGGTGTTCATGCACACTCCCCCGGTGGCCGACAAGGTCAGTGTCGTGCTCGAGACCGATGGCGGCGATGTCACGGTCGAAGGTGCTTATTACCCGTACTCCCACCTGGATGGCGGCGTCGTGCTGTTCCCGAGCGGCGTCATTGGCGCGCACAAGGTTCGCATCCGCGCCGAGGGCCCCGAAGTGGTCCTCTTTCGGTGAGAGTTTCGCTCGCGGGCGACGCAGGGTAGGGTCGGCGCAGTGAACGCACCGACCGCACTCGACTCGCCTATTCGCGCCGACCTCGAAGCCATCTGCAAGAAAGCTCGGGTAGCGGCCCGCGCCCTCGCCAACGCGCCCCGAAAGACCAAAGACGCAGCCCTCTTGGCGATGGCCGACCGGCTCACCGCGAAGGGGGGCTCGTCGGAGCTGCGTGACGCCGTGCTGCGCGCCAACGAGCTGGATCTCGCCAAGGCCCGCGCCACGGGGCTCTCGGCCGCCATGGTCGACCGCCTGGCGCTCGACGAAAAGCGTATGGGCGGCATTGCCCAGGCCCTCCACGAAATCGCGGCCTTCGACGATCCGGTGGGTGAGGTGATTGGGCTTTCGCGGCGACCGAACGGCCTTTTGGTCGGGCAGACGCGCATTCCGCTGGGCGTGATCGCGATGATTTACGAGGCCCGGCCCAATGTGACCGTGGACGCGGCCGCTCTGTGCTTGAAGAGCGGCAACAGCACGCTGCTGCGCGGCGGGAAAGAGGCCGAACAGTCGAACTCGGCCCTAGGTCACTTGGTCCGAGACGCCGTGACGTCGGTGGGCTTGCCCGGCGACAGCGTGCAGATCATCCCGCCGCTCGGGCGCGAAGAGACGAAGGTCCTCGTCGGGCTCACGGGCTTGATCGACCTCGTCATTCCACGCGGCGGCGAGGGGCTGATCCGCTTCGTCGCGGAGCATGCCAGGGTGCCTGTGATTCAGCACTACAAGGGTGTGTGTCACCTCTACGTCGATGAAGGTGCCGATGTCGAAATGGCCGTCCGCCTCGTGGAAAACGGCAAATTGTCGCGACCGGGGGTGTGCAACGCGCTCGAGTGTCTGCTCGTGCATCGCTCGCTCGCGGCGCCCGTGCTCAGCGCCCTTCGCGCGCTCGTGGCGAAGGGCCTTTCGGTGCGCGGCGACGAGGCGACCTGCGCGCTCTTCCCCGAGGCCGTGGCGGCCACGGCGGCGGACTGGGGCTTTGAGTTTTTGGCGTCGATTCTCGCGGTGAAGGTCGTCGACTCGCTCGACGCGGCCCTTGCGCACATCGCCGAGTACGGTTCGAACCACACCGAGGTGATTTGCACCCCGAGCTACGCAAACTCCCAGCGCTTTCTGCGCGAGGTCGATGCCAGCATGGTGCTCGTGAACGCGTCGAGCCGCTTCAACGACGGCGGCGAGCTGGGGCTCGGCGCCGAAATCGGGATCTCGACCACGAAGCTCCACGCCTACGGGCCGATGGGGCTCGCGAGCCTCACCGCGCTGAAATGGGTGGGCTACGGCGAGGGACAAGTTCGATGATGTGCAAAAGAAGGTTTGATTTCAAACGAATGGAGCGTGGAGCTTGACGACGAAGCGAAGAGGAAAGGAGACGAGTGAGGTGGGGGACGAGGGCGGGACGGCGAAGCGAGCCGCGCCGCGCCGCCCCGCGGCCAAGAAGGCGCCTGCGAAGCGGGCGGCGGCCGGGCCGCGCATCCACGCGTCGCACACCGAAGGCACCGGCAAGGGCCTTCCCCGAGCGCCTCGTCCCGCCACGCGCAAGGTCGGCTCGAAGACCGTGCCCGCCCCGCAGCGCGCCCTCGCCTCCGAGCTTGCCCGGCCCGCGGCCACGCGCAAGACGCGTCGCAGCGTGCCCCCCGCGGCGGTCCCCGAGCCCTCGGCCGCGGCCCGCGATCTAGCCCTCGCGATAGCGTCCGCGGGCATCGAGAAGAAGGCCCTTGGCATCGAGATCCTCGATGTGACCGGCAAGGTCGACTACGCCGATTTCTTGGTGCTGATGACCGGCCGCTCCGACCGGCACGTGGCGTCGATCGCGCAAGGCATCGAAGAAGCGCTCGGCAAAAAGAAGATCCGTCCGATGTCCACCGAGGGCATGTCCACCGCCACCTGGATCCTCATGGACTACGGCGACGTCGTGGTGCACGTGTTCCAGGAGGACACGCGGCGCCTCTACGACATCGAGGGCCTGTGGATCGACGCCGACCGGCTCAGCACCCGCGATAGCGGCGGCGCCCAGCCCGCGAGCTGAGCCGGCACGCGTTGCGCATCGTCATTGCCGCCGTCGGTCGTGTCCGAGACAAACCGCTGCGCGCGGCCATCGACGAATACGTCAAGCGCGTGTCGCGCTACGTCGCGTGCGACGAGGTCGAGGTGCCCGACGGACCCTCGGCCAAGGTCGACGCGGCCCTCGCCAAGTCCTTCACCGACGCCACCGTCGTGGCCCTCGACGTCGACGGCGGGGCCCGGGACTCACCCGCGTTCGCGCGGGCGGTGG
>CAYLJT010000644.1:0-5180 GCA_964383995.1 uncultured Polyangiaceae bacterium | reverse complement strand
ACACCGAAGAGCAGGCGAGCCGATGGCCATGGTAGCCCTCTTCGCCGTAGGCCTCGCCGTGGTCGGAACAGACGATGACCAAACACGGTCCGCGCCGCGCGAGGGCCTCGAAGAGAGGCGGGAGCTGGGAGTCGACGTAAGCAAGAGCGGCGGCCTGGGACGCCGGCGAGTCTTCCTTGGCGCCGGGTAGGTAAAGGCAATTAGGTTGGTGCAAGGCCGACACGTTGAGGAACAAGAACACGCGTCTATTCTCCGGGAGATCGCGCAACAAGCCTGTTGCGAGGCGCACTTGGTTCTCCGTCGAGCGCGGGTCGGTCACCCCGAGGTCGGGTCGCCAGTGGCTCTCGGCGAACAGGTTCGGAAAGGTGCTGCCAAGCGGGCTTCGCTTGTCGAAGAAACCTACCCCTCCAATGCAAATCGTGTGGTAGCCGCGCGCGGCGAGGCCCCGAGGAAGGTCGGGCGCATCGAGGATACAGGTCTTGGGCGTGGTGGACTCGCTCCCGGGAAACGCCATGGCAAAGAGCCGAGGGTGGATTCCAGGCTGCGCGGGGGTAGGCAAAAAGCCCGCGAAAAAGGCCGCGTGGGCGGCGTAGGTGAAGCTCCCCGGGGTGTGCCGCTCTTGCCACAACCCTCCAGGCAGACGCGCGGCGAGGCAAGGTGTCCGACCTTCCTTGAGCGCGGCCTCGGCCACGTCGAAGCGCAGCGTGTCGAGCGTGATCAACGCGATATCGTGGCTGCCCACGACCTTGTTCATGTCCAGCTCGGGGCTCATGGGCACACGTCCAAAGGTACTGCGGACGCGGAAGTCGGCGCCCAAGGGCCCAACGGCGAGGTGGAAGGAGCCTTGGCGACCGCGAGCCCGCTGGCGACCTCGACGATGGTTCCATAGCTGTCTTGCCCCTCGCAAAAGGCGTTGGGCAGCAGGTCGCCAAAGGCATTGATCTCCAACACGGCGTGTCGGGCGAAAGAAGCACCAATCAACAGGTCGACCCCGGCGTAGCGCGTGCCCGGAAAGCAGTCCAGCGCGCTTTCCGCTGCCGAAATGGCCTTTTCAAACGCTTCGGCTCCCATAGCCGCGCGCACGCGTTCGACGTCGCCGCGCCGATTGCCGAGGTGCAGATTGGTGATGGGTCCGCGGCTCGTACGAACGACGATCTGACGCGCTCGTCCCTCGACGACCAACACACGCAGATCGAACAAGCGCCCGTCGATCCCGGCCTTGGGTAGCCACCGCTCCACGTGGACCCCTTCGGCGCACAGGGCGTCGACCAGGGTGGCGAGGCTTCTTTCATCGGTCATCCGCGCGACGCGCAGGCGGTTGTACAACCTTACCTCCCCAAGGCCCCGCTCGATCTCCACGGTCGTCCTGCCTACCACCTGGTTTTTACGGCTCTCCAACGCCACCATGCCTGACGCGGACGAGCCGAACGCCAGCTTGACGAACACCCTCGGCATGGCTGTTTCGCGCATACGCGCGCGAAGATCTTCCCAACCGCGCACGCGTTCGAGCGCTCGGGGGACGGGCACGCCTTTTTCGAGCAAGAGCGCGTGGCACCTTCGCTTGTCGAACATCGTCGGGATGTCGTCGGTTTGCTGCAAAGGCTGGTGGCAAGGTGCCAAAGACAGAGCGCTTTTGCAGCGCCGGAGGGCCTCGCAAAAACCGAGGTACCACTGCCGAGGTGCCCGGATAAGGCCGCGGTCCGGCGAAAGGGCCCGGGCCTGTGTGGCGGAAAGACGCGCGGCGCGTGGAGCTTCCGGGTCGTCCACCTCCGCGCCCAGGGCCAAGAGCTCCCGCTCCACCGCGTCGTCCTCGCCGGGCGAGTCGAAGCGCACGATGGACCCGGCGGACACCGCCCGGGTGAGCCGATCCGGCGCGCCCAAGACCTCGATCCAAGGAATCACCGTGGGAGGAGGCAGGCCCGCCCGCGCCACGGCGGCCCGAAAAAAGGCCACACGGCGATTTTCTGGATTGGCAACGACGACGAAGGAGGCCGGCACGCGCGGCGAGCTTACCCCTTCTGGGCAACGTCGCGCGAGCGGATTCCGCGGTGGGAAGGTACGGTTGGTCCGCTCGCAGGCTCGCGCGACGGAATTGGAGGCGCCGTCCCGAAAAAATACGAAACGCGCGCAACTGGCGGCGGCTGTCGGTCGATGGATCCCTTGAAGACCGAGATGTCCTCGGCTTCGCGGCGGACCAACGGTGTGTTAAGGTAGCGAGCATGGCGAACGCGTTCGAAGCCCACGCACCGTCCGGTCCTTACATGCATGGGGGCCGCTCCTATCTGCGCGCGCCGGTCCCCGTGGTTTTTCCCAGCGAGGACCCCATGCCCGAAACAGGCAGACACCTGCGGCTCCGGACACTGCTCTACCTCATCTTTTTGCACAACTACGCCCAAACAAGCTCGGTCGGCAGCGAGCAGTTCGTCTATTGGAACACGCAGGATCCACGGCAGTGCTGCGCCCCGGACATCTTCCTCCGGTTGGGTCAGCCCCACGGCGACTTTGACATTTGGAAGGTCTGGGAGCGCGGGGCTCCCGACGTGGCGGTGGAGATCATCAGCCCGAGCGACGCGTCCGACGCCGACTGGTCCAGCAAACTGGAGCGCTACCGCGCCATGGGCGTAAAGGAGCTTGTGCGCTTCGACCCCGCCGACGAAACAGCGCCCCTCCGCATCTGGGACAACATCGAAGCGGACCTTGTCGAGCGGGACGTCGAGATCGAGGGAGGCTACGCCTGCGCGCCGCTGGGGCTGACCTGGGTGGTCGTTGCCGACGGTGAGAACGGCCGTGCCCTGCGTATCGCCCGAGGGTCAGAGTGGCTGTTGACAGGCCAGGAAGAGGAGCGCCGCGCGAAGGAAGCCGCGGTGGCGGAGGTTGCCGAGCTGCGAAGACAGTTGGCCGAGCGCGATTGACGACGAGGTCGGCGGAGCGCGGCTACCCGCAAAGTACGCGGCAGCGGTGAGCTGCCAGCGTTCGAGTCAGGCTTTGACAGCGAGATGAAGGCATCCTGAATATCTGATGCCGAGATGGCAGCTTTGCCGCGTCCTTGCCAACAGGTCGTCACGTCCTCGGGAGGAGCCGCCGGCTCTCCGTGGCAGAAAGCCGTTGAGCTTGGCGAGCGCGCCGCATATGTTCGATCGATGCGACATGGTGGCGGTTACCTCTCGCTCGCGCTCGTTGCTGTCCTCGGGGCCAGCCAAGCTAAAAAGGGCCACTGCGTCGCGCAAGAACGGAGCGCACCGGGCGCTGCGCCCGCCAAACGACGGAAGGGCGGGGGCTTGTGAGCTCGACCGCCTCTGCGCCGAACTTCGAGCTCTCGAAGTGGTACTTCGACTGCATTGGTGACGACGGCGACGTGGTGATCGCGATCTGTGTGGGATGATGACCCGGCAGGCCGTCGATCAGGCCGCGTTGGGCGCTCGACGCGTAGTAGATCGGGTTTTGCAGCCAACCCACGTCGATGTTGGTGAACAGCACAATGGCGAAGATGCCCTCCAGCTCGTGGGCGGCCGCAGCGCCGAGACAGAGGCCCAGGATGCCGTAGGTCAGGCCCCCTAGGAAGAAGCCCAACGCCACGCGATCCAGGTGAAGTGGCTCCAAGTACGGCCGGACAATGGCCGTTGCCGTTTCATAGAGCGAAAGGGCAAAAGCGGGTGGTAGGCCGTACGCGAGGCCGAAGAGGTCGACGTGCTCGTCTGGCGTCAGGTGCGGGTAGAGGACCGCCTCCTGCGGACAGTAGCCAACCGGTCCGCGGCGGATCAGGCGCCCGTGGTCCATGCGCTCTCGCCCCGCGAGGATCTTGAGCAAAGTGCTCTTGCCCGAGCCGTTTTCCCCAAGGATCGCCGCGATCTCACCGGGTCGCGCCGACAGGCTCGCCCCGCGCAGAATCTTGGATCGTCCAAAGCGCTTGTGCACACCTTGGGCTTCGAGGATGGCCTCGTCGGTCACGGTCACGAGGAGACCGAAGGCGTGGGAGCGTGTCAAGGGGACCTGCAAGTTTGCGCCATCGCGCCGGTGCTGTCGCCGGGAGGCCGATCCTACGCTTGCGATCGAGCGGGTCGAACAGCGAGAGGCCGTCACGTCGGCAGACCAAACGCAAACCCTCCCGCGGTCCCGGAAAAAAAGTACGAAACGCGCGCAACTGGCGGCGGCTGTCGGTCGATGGATCCCTTGAAGACCGAGATGTCCTCGGCTTCGCGGCGGACCAACGGTGTGTTAAGGTAGCGAGCATGGCGAACGCGTTCGAAGCCCACGCACCGTCCGGTCCTTACATGCATGGGGGCCGCTCCTATCTGCGCGCGCCGGTCCCCGTGGTTTTTCCCAGCGAGGACCCCATGCCCGAAACAGGCAGACACCTGCGGCTCCGGACACTGCTCTACCTCATCTTTTTGCACAACTACGCCCAAACAAGCTCGGTCGGCAGCGAGCAGTTCGTCTATTGGAACACGCAGGATCCACGGCAGTGCTGCGCCCCGGACATCTTCCTCCGGTTGGGTCAGCCCCACGGCGACTTTGACATTTGGAAGGTCTGGGAGCGCGGGGCTCCCGACGTGGCGGTGGAGATCATCAGCCCGAGCGACGCGTCCGACGCCGACTGGTCCAGCAAACTGGAGCGCTACCGCGCCATGGGCGTAAAGGAGCTTGTGCGCTTCGACCCCGCCGACGAAACAGCGCCCCTCCGCATCTGGGACAACATCGAAGCGGACCTTGTCGAGCGGGACGTCGAGATCGAGGGAGGCTACGCCTGCGCGCCGCTGGGGCTGACCTGGGTGGTCGTTGCCGACGGTGAGAACGGCCGTGCCCTGCGCATCGCCCGGGGGTCAGAGTGGCTGTTGACAGGCCAGGAAGAGGAGCGCCGCGCGAAGGAAGAGGAGCGCCGCGCGAAGGAAGAGGAGCGCCGCGCGAAGGAAGCCGCGGTCGCCGAGATTGCCGAGCTGCGAAGACGGTTGGCCGAACGCGATTGACGACGAGGTTGGCGGAGAGCGGCTAGCCGCGAAGCACGAACAGCCGTGATTTGGCGGCGTTCGAGTCAAGCTTCGAGACGGACATGAAGGCATCCTGCGTATCTGGTTCGCGGGGGAGCTTTGCTACGTCCTTGCCAGGGATCCGCTGGCCAAACTGTCACCTAGTGCCGCGCGCCAGAAATCCAGCCAGGGTTACACCCTGGGTTTCGCTTCGCG
>CAYLJT010000643.1:0-5189 GCA_964383995.1 uncultured Polyangiaceae bacterium | reverse complement strand
CGAGGCGACGCACCTCATCGTATTCGCCATTTCCGAGAAGCACCCGGAAAAGCCCAAGCACACAGCCCTCATCGTCCGCAAAGATTTTCCAGGCTTTACGGTCGCCCCCCACGACGAAAAAATGGGCATCAAAGCCGCCCATTCCTGCACGATCTACTTCGAGAACATCGTTGTTCCCAAAGAGTATGTGCTCGGCGAAGACGGTCAGGGCTTCAAGATCGCCATGGCCACCCTCGATGGCGGACGCATCGGTATCGCGGCCCAGGCCCTCGGCATCGCGCAGGCAGCCTACGAAAAGGCCGTCGCCTACTCCAAAGAACGAAAGGCCTTTGGCGGCACCATCTCGAAGCTCCAGGCCATTCAGTTCATGTTGGCGGATATGTCCGTCGAGCTTGACGCCGCCCGCCTGCTCACGTGGCGCGCCGCAGCCATGAAAGACAAGGGTGTTCGACACACGGCCGAGAGCGCCATGGCCAAGCTGTACGCCTCGGAGATGTGTCACCGGGTGACGCACAAAGCGATTCAGGTGCACGGTGGCTACGGCTACGTGGCCGAGTACGGCGTCGAGAGGCACTACCGCGACGCGCGCATCACCGAGCTGTACGAAGGCACGAGCGAGATTCAGCGCGTGGTCATCGCGGCCAACGCCTTGAAATAGGTCCACCGCGGTGAAGCGCTCAGGCCTCCTCGCGTTCAGTTTGCTCGGCTGCTCGGCGCTCGGCTGCGGCGCCGACCCCAAGCCGCCTGCAGCAGCGCCCGAGCCGCCCAAGGCAACCTCCGCGCGGCCCCCGGGCGGAGTCGGTGTGTCCGCCGAAATAGGCGCGCTCGACGAGGAGGCCACGCGCAAGGGCTTCGAGCGTGCCTCCAAAGGCTTGATGGCCTGCTACGAGAAGGGCGCCGCGCGGGTGCCCTTCTTGGCCGGGGACGTGGCCTTCTACGTGCGGGTCGCGGGCGACGGCTCCACCAAATACGCCTACGTTCGCGATTCCAGCCTGGGCGACCGCAGGGTGGAAGAGTGCATGTTGGGCGTGCTGAAAGGCATCCACTGGCCCCAACCCGTGGGCGGCGCGGAAGGCGAGGCCAAAAACGACTTCCACTTCGAGCCGGGCACCGACGAAAGGCCTCCCGTCACCTGGCAACCTGCCCAGCTCGGCTCCCCCTTCCGAAACGCCAAAGAGGCCCTGCGGCAGTGTCAGAGGAGCGCGGGAGCAGGCCCGATGAAGGTCACCATGTACGTCGAGACCGACGGCAAGCCCCTCGCGGTAGGTGTCTCGGCGTCCGACGAAAAGGGCGAAAAAGCCGCGGCCTGCGTGGTCGACGCGCTGTCCAATCTGACCTTCCCATCGCCGGGCAGCTACGCCTCCAAGGTGACCGTCCCGATCGAGTAGGCAGCGGCGATTCCAGGTAGAAACGGCGTCCCAGCTCATCTACCCTACCGTCATGGAAACGACGCCCTTGGTTGCCACCTGCCAATGCGGAGCCGTGCGGCTCGCCCTCAGCCTCCCCGCGAAGTGGAGCGCGCATTGCCATTGCACCATGTGCCGAAGGGCCCACGCCGCGGCCTTCGTAACCTGGGTCGGGTTCGATGCGTCGCAGGTCCAGCTGGAGGCCGGAGCCGACGTGTTGCGGCGCTACGCGTCCTCCGACGCCGCAACGCGGAGCTTCTGCGGCCAATGCGGCACGATGCTGCTCTTCGAGGCAGAGCGTTGGGCCGGCGAAAAGCACATTCCGCTCGCCTGCATCGACGGCGAAATCGACAAAAAGCCCCAAGGCCACGTGTTTTTCGACCGCAAGGTGCCCTGGGTAGAAATCCACGACGACCTGGCCAAGCTCGGCGGACCGACGGGGACCGCGCGCTTGCGTGGGTAGAGCGGAACGACATTCCCTTCGGGTCGCCCGTTCGCGGTCCGCAGCTCCAAAGGGCTCGCCGAGGCTCGAGCGCGAGCCCAGGCCACAAGGCAAATCCGAGCCAGCGCGAGGGCCGACGTGTACAATGGCGCCATGCGAACGCCTACCGGCCTGTCTTTGGCCCTCTTGGTCCTGCTCCCCATCGCCTGCGGCGACACCGTGGACACCCCCGCGAACAGCGCGTCCACCACCTCCAGCTCGGGCAGCGGCGGCTCCGGCGGTCAAGGCTCGGGCGGGGACGGCGGTGGCTCCTCCACCTGCTCCCCGGCGCCTACCTTGGGAGGGTCGTTTTCCTGGTCCTACGAGGGCCCCGACGGCACGCCTTACGACTGCGGCAGCGACAGTGGCAACCTGGATCTCGACGTAGATGGCACCATCGCCACGGGTAGCTCCGAGAGCGCCTGGATCGTCGACGAATGCCCCGCCGGGACGGGCTGCCAACCCATTCTCCACACGGTCGCCATCTTCTCCGATCTACCCATCACGCCGCCTCCCGTCGGCACCTTCGTCCACCTGCGCGCCAAGCTCGCGCACGTCTCCGGACCGCCGCCGGTCAACTGCCAACAATCCCTTTTGATCTCGAACATTCCTGCGCTCGGCAACACACCCAACCCCAACGCCGACGACGGCCTCCCCTGGCTCGATCCGTTGGGCGACCAGGACGACGTATTCAGCGCGGCGTACGACGTTTATTGCTCCATCGACCACCCCGATCCGGGCTGTTCATGGACCGAGTCGTTTTACAAAGTCAGCGTGTCCTACGCCAACGATCCGACCGCGTCGACCTCGGGCCTCTTGCCGACAGAGGTCGGAATCTTGAACGTCTCCGGGCCCGACGATGCGCCCATCCCGTTCACCGCGCGCTACGTGGTGAGCTCCAACGGCAACTGCGAAAACCCCGGCAACAGCGCTGTGTGGGTCGCACGTCTACCCTCCCTTTGACCTTGCCATGCTCTCGCCATCGCTAAAAAACGCGCTGCTGTTCGCCTGGGAGCTGCCTCAAAACACGCTGGGCGCCCTCAACTACGCGCTGCATTTGGCGCGAGGCAAGGTGGCAAAGACGACGCGCGAGCGCGAGCGATTGTTCATCGAGCTTACGGACACGGGGGCCGTGAGTCTCGGCTGGTTCGTGTTCTTTTCGACCTCGGACAATGGCTATGTGCCGGTAGGCCTGGAAAACAAGGACCACGAGTACGGCCATTCGGTTCAATCGCGTTGGCTCGGCCCGCTCTACCTACCCATCGTCGGTCTACCTTCCATTTCGCGGGTGGCGTACGCGGTGGGGCACCGGGCGCTGACAGGAAGGCGGTGGGCAGGATACTACGACGGTTGGCCCGAGCGCTCGGCGGACCTCTTGGGCGGCGCGGACGTGTCGTTGCGGCCGGCGGCTTAGCGCCTTCGGGGCGCCCAAGGCTAGACCGGAGCGCTCGGCCATCGACTGTGCGCTCGCGCTTGCGCTCGTCGACGCGTTGCTGCAACATGATCGAAAGGTGGAGGAATCATGAAAAGTGTGGGGCGTTGGTTGGCCGTTGCGACAGCCTTGTTCGTCGTTCTCGCAGAAAGGCAGGCCATCGCGCAGGCCCCGCAGTCGTCCGGTTCCCTCCCCGAAGGCACGCCCGCGCCGGCGCCCACCACCGCTCCTCCCGCTCCCCCTCCTGCAACCGAGCCGCCCTCCTCCTTGGCGCCTCCCCCAAACGTGAGCGTCGCCCCGCCGAGCCCGAGTCAAGGTCCGCCCCCCACCTACCTTCCGACGTATTTCCCGCAGCCTCCGCCAACCGTGCCCCCTAGCTACGCGGGCCGTTTCGGATTCGAGGCCGGCATCGTCGTCGGAAAGTCTTTCCTAGGCGGTGACGAGTATTCGGGTTTCCCCTTCCTGAGCAATGTCGTAGGAATGCGCATCTGGGCTTCGGATAAGGTCGTGGTTCGCCCCGCCTTTCGCTTGAGCTTCACCAATCCAGACGTTGGTGACACGGGCGAAACCAGTTGGGAGCTCGAGGCGTCGACATCCGTGGGATGGGTGGTGTACAAAGGGAAGTCGACAAGGCTTGTGCTCGCCCCGGGGCTGCGCGTTGGCTTTGCCCATTTCATAGAGCCAGTCCGCTACCAAGGCAGCACCGAGCTACCGGGCCGCGACACGACGCTGAAGTCGTTTGGCTTACCCGCCAGCTTCGAGCTCGAGCAAAAAGTCTCGGACAGGTTTGCGCTCGTCGTCGGCGCCCGGACGGACGTGCTCACTCTCGATGCGGTGGCGGTAAGAGACAGTGCGGCCACCTGGAGCGTCCGGGCTGGAATCGAAACCGCTGCGCTTGCCGCGAGCATCGTATTTTATACGGATTGAGCCTCGACTTCCACCTTCGCAGCCGAGGCTTTCCAAACAGGCAAAATCGCGCTCTACTGCGGGCGTGAAATCCTACGCACTACTGCTTCTCCTCCCCTTCACGCTCGTCGCCTGCAGTGACGCCGAGCCCAATGACGCTGTCGGCTCCACGGGCAGTGGAGGGTCAGGAGGCGCGGGTGGTGCGGGCGGCGGCGCAGGAGGGGGCGCGGGTGGCAGCGTCGCCACCACGCGCATTGCGTTCGGCTCGTGCATGCACCAGAACGCCGAGAAACCGGTCCTCGACCTTGCCACGGCGAGCGCGCCCGATCTGTTCGTGTTCCTGGGCGACAACCTGTACGGCGACACCGACGACATGGCGGTCTTGCAAGCCAAATACGACAAGCTCGGCACGTCGCCCGAGCTTGGCGCCCTTCGCGCTTCCGTGCCCGTCATCGCCACCTGGGACGACCACGACTACGGCCGCAACGACGCCGGCGAGGAGTATCCCTACAAGGCCGAGTCGAAGGAGCTCTTCATGACCTTCTGGGCCGAACCTGCCGACTCGCCCCGCAGGACCCGCGAGGGGTTGTACACGTCTTACCTCTACGAAGAGCCCGGGGGCAGTGTGCAGGTCATTCTACTCGACACACGCTGGTTCCGCGATCCCCTCGATCCGAACGACGACCCTTCTGTCTACCAGCACGACTACAAGCCAACGAGCGACACTTCGCGGACCATGCTGGGAGAGGCCCAGTGGGCCTGGCTGAAAGGCGAGCTTGAGAAGCCCGCCGACGTACGCATTTTGGGCACGAGCACGCAGTTTGGCCACAGCTACAACGGCTGGGAGTCGTGGACCAACATGCCGCACGAGCGACAGCGCCTGGTGGACCTCGTGTCCGAGACAGGGGCCGAGGGGCTCGTGCTGATCAGCGGCGACGTGCATTGGGGCGAGCTCTCGAAGCTC
>CAYLJT010000642.1:0-5196 GCA_964383995.1 uncultured Polyangiaceae bacterium | reverse complement strand
GAGCCGTGGCTACCTGTGTGAGAAGGCCCAGGGGCTCGACCTCTACCAAAACGGAGAGCGGCTTCGTTCGCCCCTTCGTCGGCGGCCCGACGGTTCCTTCGAAGAGGTGGACTGGGACACCGCCATCGCCGAGGTCGCAGCGCGGCTCGCCGCGGTACGCGACCAGCACGGCGGACCGAGCATCTTCTATTACGGCGGCGGCGCCCAGGGCAACCACCTCGGGGGCGCCCATGGCAGGGCGCTCCGCGCGGCCCTCGGGTCGGTCTACACGAGCAACGCCCTCGCCCAGGAAAAGACCGGCGAATTCTGGGTCGACGGTCAGCTCTATGGCAAGGCGCGCTGCCATACCTGCCCCGACTTCGAGCACGCCGAGGTGGCCGTCTTCGTGGGTAAGAACCCCTGGCAGTCCCACGGTTTCCCGCGGGCCCGGGTGCTCCTCAAAGAAATCGCCAAGGACCCGAAGCGCAAGCTCATCGTCATCGATCCTCGGCGCACCGAGACCGCAGCGTTGGCAGACATTCACCTCCAGGTTCGGCCGGGCGGCGACGCCTGGTTGTTGGCCGCGATGGTCGCGACCATGCTGCGCGAGGACCTCGTAAACCGCCCCTGGCTGGCCGCGCACGCGTCGGGCCTGGACGCCCTCGGTGAGCTGTTCGCCGAGGTGGACATTCCCGCCTATTGCGCCCGCGCAGGCATCAGCGTCGACGCGGCGCAAGAGGCCGCGCGGCTCATCGCCCGGGCAAACAGCGTGTCTACCCTGGAAGATTTGGGCATCCAACAATCTCCCCACAGCACCCTGTCGAGCTGGCTCGAAAAGCTCCTCTACCTCCTCCCTGGGAGCTTCGGCAAGAAGGGCGGCATGAACATCCACTCCACCTTCGCGAGCCTTGGTGGAGGCGCGGGCAGCCGCCGCAACGGCTCGCCCGTCGGTGGACATCGCCTGATCGGCGGCCTGGTCCCGTGCAACGTGGTGGCCGACGAAATCCTGACCGACCACCCGGCGCGCTTCCGCGCGATGATCGTCGAGAGCGCCAACCCGGCCCATTCGGTGGCCGACACACCGCACTTCATCGAAGCCCTGCACGCCCTCGATTTCGTGGTCGTGATCGACGTCGCGATGACCGAGACAGCGGCCCACGCGGACTACATCCTCCCGGCAGCCTCCCAATACGAAAAATGGGAGACGACGTTCTTCAACCTGGAGTTCCCCGAGAACGCGATTCAGCTTCGTCCGCCGCTCTTCGAGCCCCTGCCAGGCACGCTGCCCGAGCCCGAGATCCACGCCCGTCTGGTGCGCAAGCTCGGGGCCCTCGACGGCATGGATCTGACCCCCTTGCACGAAGCTGCCAAGCAGGGCCTCGACGCCTACGCGATGGCCTTCATGATGTTTGTCGGTTCGCGCCGCGACGCCCTGGGCCTCGCGCCTACCTTGCTGTACGAAACGATGGGGCCTCTGCTCCCGGAGGGTGCCGCCGCCACGGGCGTGATGTGGGCCCTCGCGCAGCAGGTTGCCATGGAAAAGTCCGAAGCCGTCCGGCGCGCGGGGCTCGAAGGGGAGGGGCCCGCCCTGGGCAACGCGCTGTTTCGCGCCCTGCTGGACAACCCGTCGGGCATCATCTTCTCGTCGGACACCGAAGACGCCACCTTCCAACGCCTCGAAACCCCCGACAAACGCGTGCGTTTGCTGGTGCCCGAGCTGGTCGACGAGCTTGGCACCCTTGCCACAACGGCACCGGAGGTCGACGACGCCTACCCATTCGTGCTGGCCGCGGGGGAGCGGCGAACCGACACGGCCAACACCTTGATCCGCGATCCGAAATGGCAAGAGAGCACCGGGGCGCTGCGCATCACGCCTGCGGACGCCGAGCGTTTGGGCCTCGCCGCAGGCGATCTCGCGCGAGTCACCACGAAGCGAGGCTCGGCCGTCGCCCCCGTCGAAATTACAGACACCTTGCAGGCTGGGCACATGTCCCTGCCCAACGGTCACGGCCTTCGTCCTTCCGGCAAGGGAGCCCCGCGCGGCGTCGCGCCGAACGATCTTACCTCCGCGTCGGAGCGCGATCCGATAGCCGGCACCCCTTGGCACAAGCACGTGCGCGCGCGGGTCGAGCGGGTCGTCTCCGGTGAAGAGGTGAGCGCGTGACGTCTGCCCGTCGTTCTGTCTTGGCCTCCGGTCTCGCGGTTTTGTCGATCGCGACGCTCGGCTGCGACGAGCTGAGCCAAATGGCCTCCGAAGAGTGGGAGGCCCGCGGCAAGCCACCGAAGTCGGCCTCCGCGCCTGCGGGTGCCTCGGCGAGCAGCAAGGTAGCGAGCGCGGCTCCTCCTACCAAGGCCCCCGGCAAGGCCGCTCCCCAGGCGCCTGTCGCGCAAGCCCAACCTCCGTCCGGCATCACCCCGAAGGCCTCCCTGCGCTCCGTCGAGAAGCTGGCTGGGTTGGAAGGTGGCTGCGGTCTGTTCGGTAGCGCCAATGGCAAGGTGTACGGTCGCGCGAGCGACTGCAAGCATGTGCTCGAGGTCGATCCCGTCAGCGGCAAGGTCGAGGTCAAGCCGCTATCCAAGGCCATTTTGGTGCGCGCGGTGGAGGGCGACGCGGCCTACGGCTGCGAGCTCGGCCGCTCCGACGTCTGCCATTTGCTCAAGACACCTCTCGGCGGCGGCAAGGCCACGTTCATCGCCGACCTTCCCCGTGCGGTCGACGGCAGTGGGCAGGTGGTGGGGGGCGCGATGCTCGTCCTGACCTTGAAAAACGGCCTGTCGGAAGGCGCGTTGTCTCGGCTCGATCTGGCCACGGGAGCGATGACCGAGGCGGTCCCCCGCGTGGGGGTAGGAGAGGGCGTGCTCGGCCCCGGCGCCATCTACTACGAAGGCGCCCTCGAACCGAAGGACAACGTGGGCAGCCCGTCGTGGGGTCTGTGGATGTTTGCCGCTGGAGCCGCGCCCCGTTCCTTCGGCAAGCTCGACGTGGACGGCATGGCGGCGGACGATCGCTATGTCTACTACGTGACCGCGAACCGCGAGCTGCGCAGGGTGGCAGTCGCTAGCGGAACGGTGGAAGATCTTGCCAACATCCCAGCGCCCGAACGGCTCGAAAGCAAGCTTGGCGTCTCCCCAGGGGTCGCCCTGACCCCGAGCCATGTGTATGTCAGCACGGCCAACGCCGAGTCCTGCCAAATCTACAGGGTCGCGAAATAGCGGCGGATGTCTCCGACTCGAACAAAAGGGCCGTCCACCGCGCGGCGGCTCCGCCTCATCGGAGCGTTCTTGACGGGCTCCGCGCTGACCTTCGGTGCGGCCCAGGCGCGCGCCGAACAGCCCAACGACGGCGCCGAGCTGCTGGTCTCGGTGCATCGGTTCTTGCGCGACGAGCCGAGCTCCGACCCCGATCGGGCGATGCTTCGTTACGGGATCCTGGGTGGACGATGGCAGGCCATGGGAGGGGGCAGCGTCGTCTTGGCCGGTGGCGACCTGGGCGAGGTGCGTGCCGGGGTCGCCCTCGCGGGCTTCGTCGAGCTCGTCAATTTCACCCAGGAAGAGCCCGTGCCGTGGGAATCTTTCCGCGCCAACATCGGCCTCGATACCCTGTTCGAGGCCCCGCGCCTGACCCGCGCGATCTTACCCGCGGGGGGCCGTCTGTACCTTACCCTGGGCTGGTTTCACGAGAGCGATCACGCGGCCAACCTCGACGGCTACAAGCGCGACTTCTTGACCAACGTGGCGTCTTACCCCGACTTCGACAACGGGAATTTCAGCTCCTACGAATACGTCAAGCTGCGCGTCGCGTGGCAGCAGGAGCACTTGTGCGGACGCCTTACCACCCTTGTGGGGCTCGGCGGGCGCTTCTTTCTACCGTCCATCAACCCCGGCTCGCTGCGCGAAATGCAGGGTAGCTTCAGCGCCGAGACACGGCTCCGACTGCGCGCCACCGACAAACTGTCTCCCTTCGTGGCAAGCTCCTTCGAGCTGGTGTGGAACGACTTCGTCGCCGCTCAACACGGCTTTCGCGGTGGCCTCGACGCGGAGCCGCTGCGCTACCGCACGCTCAGCGCTGGGCTCGATATCCGCTCGGCGGGCGGCGCTGTCGCCATCCCCGAGCTGGTGTTCTCGAGCTCCCACGGCAGGGGCGTCGACTTTCCGAAGTTCTACGGCTCCGAGCTTGGTTTTCGGATCGGCTTCTTGCTCTGATTTCGACCTCGATCCGAAGCGTCAGCTCCCGGGTGGCAAGGTCCAGCACACCTCGATTTCGGGCTTGTTGGCGGGGGCCTCACTGGTAAGAAACTGGGTCCCCTGGCTGACCTGCTCCAGGTACACCCCGTTGTTCGATGCGGGGGACGCGAGCCACCCGCTCACCAAGCCGCTGATGTTGGCTTCCAAGAACGACCCGCCGAGGGGTGTCAGCGTCGTGATCGCCACGGGGTCGTAGGACGTGCCGAAGGACGCCGCCGTTACGCTGCTTTCTACCCAGGCCGCGAGCACGTCGTGTACACCCACCGAGGCGCCCCCGGGTTGACCCGCCAAGCGCACCTTGCCCGAGGTCACGATGGCGCCGTTGGGGATGCCGGTAAGATCGCAGCGCAGCAGCGAGGCGGCCGTCTTGCCGTTGACGGGTCCCGCCCACATGCTGGTGAAGGCGCCGTAGTTGTTCATGGACGAAGGGCCCCCGGTCAGCAACATGGCGTCTTGACACGACGCGCCGAGGTCGCGGCGGAAGGTCAAGCAAGTCACCTCGCAGGCGTCTCCCACGCCGTCGGCGTCGCTGTCGAGCTGACCCGGGTTGGCGACCAGCGCGCAGTTGTCGCACGCGTCTCCCAGGCCGTCTCCGTCGCTGTCGTCCTGGCTCGGGTTGGCGATGTTGGGGCAGTTGTCCGAGGCGTCGACCACGCCGTCGAGGTCGCTGTCCGAGACACAATAGGCGATCGTGTTGGAGCTCAAGATGCCGTAGGCCAGGAGCAGCTTCTCCCCGCCGCCGATGAAGATACGGCCGTCTTTTTGTGTCAAGACGACGGGCGACTGCCGCCCGGCCGTCATCGTGCCGCTCCAGGGCGCCCAACTGTTGGCGGCGGGATCGTAGACCTCGATGGTGTTCTGGTAGACACCGCCGCTAGTGCCTCCCACGATGGCTACCTTGCCGTTGGGGAACACGGCGCCGCGCGCCCCCGTGCGCGGCACGCTCAGCGACGCCGCGGCTGTCCAGGCGTT